>JAEZJH010000569.1 GCA_023436385.1 Pseudomonadota bacterium | reverse complement strand
TCTCCCAGGTGACGCCGTCGCCGTTGTCGTTCAGATAGGACTCGAGCTTCACCATCGTCTGGCCGTCCTGCTCCAGGTTGTACATCACGGCCTTCCAGCCCACCCAGCGGCCCTCGAGCGACTCCGTGCCCTGGAACTCCTCCTGGTAGTCGTAGGCGACGTGCCACGACTCCTTGGCCCAGGTGCTGTGCCCGTCGTAGTAGAGGTCGGCCTTGTAGGCGGAGCCTTCGCAGGCGAGTTCGTCGTTGTGCCGGCCGCCCCGGGCGTACCAGGCGAAGTTGTCGGACATGTCGTCGGCGGCGTTCACCTTGACGAAGCCGGTGATCTCCACGTTCTTCCAGTCGTTCGGGGCCTGCATGTAGCCCTGCTCGACCAGCTCGTCGCGGTCGTACGTCCGGATCTTGCTGGCGTCGTAGCCGGTGGAGGTGAAGACGTTCATCCGGACCTTGTTGCTGGTCATCTTCCAGGAGCCGTCCTCGTTCGGCGCGATCTCTTCCTGGGGATCGAACCGCGGATCGTTCAACGGATCGTCTCCCAGGAACCACTCCTCGCCGCCGGGGACGCTCGGGTAGATCATCGTCACCCCGAAGACGTCGGTCCCCGCCTCCGCGGCGGGCTTCTCGGCGGGAGGCTCGCCCGGTTCCTGGCCGGGGTCCTCGCCGGGTTCGGCGTCGGGCGGCGTTGCGCCGTCGTCTCCGGGAGCGGCGTGGGTGTCGCGGTCGGCGACCCCGCCGGCGTCGACCGGGTCGGTAGCGGTGGCGCCTTCGCAGGCGGCGAGGGAGAGGGCGAGGACGGAGAGGAGGAGCGGGAGGAAGGGGCGCTTCATCGTGTCGGACGACTCCTGTCTGGCGGGAGAGAAGAAAAGGGAAACAGCCCTCCTAACCGTCTCGCTCCGCGGTCGATTCCCCCGGCCGAGAGGGCCGCCTCGAGGAGGCGGTGCGAGACACGAGCTCGCGTTCGGGCCGGAGCGGCGGGCGTCACCACGGCGGCGCCCGGGCGACGGGAGCGGGTGGGGTTCGACCACCTTCGTTCCCGACGCGACGCCGTTGGACCATGGATGCGGCGGGGCCGCTAGAGACGGGCGGGTCGTGGCTACCTCGCCCGGACGGAAGGCGAGCCCCGGCGACGGGCGACTGCGGCCCACCCCGGCGCCTCCGCGCGCACCGGGTCACACGTGTGGGCGGACCGGCCACCCGGCTGATTTGCCGGGTTTTCCGGTGTTTCGGGCCATCGCTTGGTGCGAGGTGTCGCCGCGCCGCCGGACCCACACCGGCGCCGGGACCCGGGTGCGCGGCCGGAGCCGATCACCGCGGTGTGCTTTTGCACACACGGGTGCGGGTAGGTGGCGGGGGCC
Organism: Pseudomonadota bacterium; assembly: GCA_023436385.1. Taxonomy (GTDB): domain Bacteria; phylum Myxococcota; class Myxococcia; order Myxococcales; family Vulgatibacteraceae; genus JAEZJH01. Next base: position 1,220 of record JAEZJH010000569.1, on the reverse strand, counting down.
TGCGTCCGACCGGAACGCCCCTCGGCTTACCGGCGCGGGTGGAAGAAGGGCAGGGCGATCGACGAGGTCACCTGGCCGTTGCCCGGGGGCGGCGCCGCCACCGGCTCCACGGGGGACTCGAGCCGCTCGAGGCCGAGCTTGTGAGCGACCAGCACCTGGTCGGTGGCGAGGAGCCGGCCCCGGTGCCGGAGGCGGAGGTGGAACGGCATCCGGTAAGCCCGGGGCGCCTGCGCGAATCGGACCGCCTCGCCATCGGCGGCGAGCACCGGGATCTGCTTCACCTCGTCGTCGAACCGGGCGAAGAGCGGGGTGAGGTCGTAGCGGACCACCAGCTTGAGGCCGGTGAGGTCCTGCCGGGCCAGGCCGGGGTCGCCCTCCATCGTGCCCCGCACCACGTGGCGGAGCGAGACCACCGGCTGGAGCGCGCCGACCTCCGGGTGCAGCGGGGTCGGGCGGTTCTCGCGGGTGCGGGTGAGGGACTCCCGGAGCCGGGCGAGGCGGTACGGCTCCGGGAGGAGCCGGGGCGGCGTGTCGAGCGTGGTCACCCGGCCGCCGTAGCCCTCGACGATCCGCTCCGCGAGCCAGCCCCGGACCTGCTCCTTGATCCGGTCCTTCACCGCATACATCACGGAGAACAGCGCCACGGTGGCGCCAAAGCCGATCCCCAGGCCGGCCATCCGGTCGGTGGTGATCACCAGGCCCAGGGGAAAGGCCCAGACCGAGGCCACCATCGCCGCCACGATCGCGAACCAGTTCTTGAAGCGCCGATCCGGATACGCGGTCTCCGCCTGGAGAAACAAGAGCTCCTGGAAGTGTTTCTTCAGGAGGCTGGCGCGTTCGACGTAGCGCTCCAGCATCTCCGGGTCCTCCGGGTCGGGCCGGATCAGGCCCCGCTCCGCGCGCCAGGCCAGCTCGTCGGCCAGGGCCCGGGCGATCTGCGGCCGGAGGCGCCGGGCCATCTCGCCGTAGAACTCCCGGTGGCGGCAGCGGGGACCGCAGAGATCCTGGTCGATGGCCTGCTGGAGCCGGGAGAGGAACTGCAGGGTGTGGTTGGAGAGGAACTCGGCGGCGAGCGGCCGCTCCCGCGCCAGCTCCGGCGGGTCCCCAGCGGCCTGCTTGCCGAGGGCGGTCCGGGCCAGCCGGAGCTCGGCGAGGCCGTTCGCGATGCCGTCGAGGAGGTCGTCGCCCAGGGAGTGCCGGGGGGCCCGGGAGAACAGGGA
>JAEZJH010000523.1 GCA_023436385.1 Pseudomonadota bacterium | reverse complement strand
TTCCACTTGAGCGTGAAGCCGAGCCCGCCGTCGCGCGTGGGCGTGGTCACGCCGGGCCACGCCGTCGACTCCTCGGCGATGGTCATCGCGCCGGGAGCGTCGGCATGCACGGCCTCGTTGAATTCCTTCAGGAACTCGATGGCCTCGAGGTTCTCGCGCCCGCCGTGGCGGTTGGGGATCCACTCCCCCTCGCCTCGCGAGTAGTCCAGGTAGAGCATCGAGGCGACCGCGTCGACGCGCAGCCCATCCGCGTGGAACTGCTCGATCCAGTGCAGCGCGCTCGACACGAGGAAGCTGCGCACCTCGTTGCGGCCGTAGTTGAAGATCGCGCTGTCCCAGTCGGGGTGATGTCCCAGGCGTGGGTCGGCGTGCTCGAACAGGTGCGTGCCGTCGAAGCGAGCCAGTCCGTGTGCGTCGGTCGGGAAGTGCGAGGGCACCCAGTCGAAGATCACGCCGATGCCCTCGCCGTGCAGTCCGTCGACCATCGCCATCAGGTCCGCGGGATCGCCGTAGCGGGCCGTCGGAGCGAAGTAGCCGGTGACCTGGTAGCCCCAGGAGCCGTAGAACGGGTGCTCCATCACCGGCAGCAGCTCGACGTGGGTGAAGCCGGCGCGCTTCACGTGGTCGGCGAGGAGCGGCGCCAGCTCCCGATACGTGTGGGGCCGGCCCTCGGGGTGCCGCATGAACGAGCCCAGGTGCACCTCGTAGATCGAGATCGGCGCGTCGGGGGCGTTCCGGGGTTTGCGCGTCTTCATCCACGCGGTGTCGTCCCACCGGTAGTCGAGGTCCCAGACCACCGAGGCGGTGCGGGGCGGGGTCTCGTGGAGGAAGCCGAAGGGATCGGCCTTCTCGCCGTAGTGGCCGGCGTGGTGCGAGACGATCGCGTACTTGTAGTGCGCGCCGCGCCCCAGCCCGGGCACGAAGCCGGCCCAGATTCCGGAGCTGCCGACCGGGGCGAGCGGCGCCTCGCCGGGCGTCCAGCCGTTGAAGTCCCCGATCACCGAGACCTCGCGGGCATTCGGAGCCCAGACCGCGAACTGCGTCCCCGCCTGCCCGTCCCGCGTGCCGGGATGGGCGCCCAGCTTCTCCCAGAGCCGAAGATGCGTGCCCTCGTTGAAGAGGAACAGGTCCTTGTCGGTGAGCGTGGTGGTGCCGCCGGCGACGGGCGCCGTCGCGGGGGCCGTCTGCCGATCCCGATCGTTCATTCCGCTTGGCCTCCCGCCGGTCCCTGGCCCTCCGGGAGCGCTGCCGGCTGGTAAAGGCCGGCATGCTACCACCCGTTCGCTCGCAGCGCCGGCGGTGGCCCGGGGAGGGGTAGCCGGCGGGCCGCCTCCTCCCCGTGGCGCCGGGGCGCTACTTCGCCGCGGGTTCCGGCTGCATCAGCCCGAAGATCAGTCCGGTGGGGTCCGCGCAGTAGGCGTGGATGCCGACGCCCGGGATGGCCATCTTCGGCCGCACCACCTGGCCGCCGGCGGCGAGGACCCGGCGGATCGCCTCCTCGATCGACTCCACCTCGATGGTGTTGACGGTCCTGGGGCGGTTGTCCTTGATCGGCTGGATTCCGCCGTCGATCCCGCGGGAGCCGCCGTCGGTGTGAACCCACCAGTACCCCTCCGACCCGGCGAAGCGCTCCATCTTCCAGCCGAAGGCCTCCCGGTAGAAGCGGATGGAGGTGTCGACGTCGGGGGTCGCGATCTCGAAGTGCACCACGCGGTTCATCGGGTTCTCCGGGGTCGGGCCGACGGGGCGACGCCGCGCCGGCGTAGGGGATGACCCGAGCTTGCCCGAACCGCGCCGCGAGCGCCCCGGGTGGTCTCCCGGCTTGTCGGGCAATCGACGGTGGTTCGCGGCGGGCTGGCCGGCGCGGGACCGTCCACCCCGCCAATTCTGCCTACGGCGGCCCGGCCGGTCCCTCCGCCTCCGCGCCGAACTCCTCCGGACGCACGCTTCGGTCGTGGCCGCTGTCGAAGGGCAACTCGGCCTTGCGCCACTCGGCGAGGCCGCCGCTGTAGTGGGCGAGCTTCCGGTACCCGAGCCTCCGGAGCAGGCGCACGGCCTGCCGCGATCGGGGTCAGCCAGGGGCCGTGCAATAGGTGATGATCTCGACGTCCCGGTCGAGGAGGGTCTCCGGCGCCAGCGCCTCGAGCAACTCGAGCGGCAGGTTGATCGCGCCGGGGAGGTGCCGGAACTCGTACGACTCGTGGGGGAGCGTGTCGACGAGCACGAACGGCTCGCCGCCGCCGGCGAACAGCTTGTCCCGGAGTTCCTCCGTGCCGTAGTCCCGGCCCGCGTCCTTCCGCGCCATGCTCGTCGAGATACACACCGGGCGGCAGCGATACAGCGGGGGCTCGCCTGCCGGGGGGCCCGCAAACAACACGGCCCGCGTCCGGGGGGACGCGGGCCGCGTTGCCGATACTACCGGGCGATGGCTACGGGACCGTGTTCACGACGCCCCAGCTGCTCGGGGCCAGCACCCAGTCGGACAGCTGCGAGGCGGGGGTGCCGATCGTCGTGTGCTTCCGCTGCAGGCTGTTGCCGGCGACGGTGTTGTCGGCCGCGCTCCAGTTCACCGTGATGTCGACGATAGCCGGCGTAGACGCGGTGCTGCACGGCGCGCCGCCGCAGTCGGCCGGGAGCCACTCGCCAGCCGCCTGGATCTCCGCGAGCTTGGCGACGAAGGGGGCGGAAGGCGTCGCCGTCGGCTTACCGAAGGCCCCGGCGTCCATCAGGGCACCCTCCTCGTCGCGGACGACGACGACCCGGTAGGCGGAGTCGCTCATCCCCGACGAGGCGCCGCGGACGTCCCAGGCCGTGTCGTAGTTGGCGGAGAACTGGGCCACGGGCTTCTCGTCCTTGGCCTGCGTCTCCGTCGCGGAGTTGGCATCCGGGGTGATGTGAATCACGATCAGGTCCCCGGTGGCGACAATTGCATCGGGAAGCGTGGCCAACACCGCGGTGGTGTTGTCCTCGGTCTTCACGGTGATGCCGTTCACCGAGCCACCCTGCAGGGCGTAAAGCTCGATGAGGTCCATGCCGCCGGGGCCCCTCGGGTTGATCTCGCTGATCGCCAGCACCGCCGACGGCACGCCGAAGCCGGTGAAGGTCGCGGTGTTCGTCGCGCCGAGGGCCGTGCCGTACTTGCCGAGCACCGTGGCGGCGACGGTCACCGTGTAGCTGGTCCCGGGCGTCATCGCCGCAGCGGTGGTGACCGTCACCTTCTTGCCGGCGACCGTCGCGGCGGAGGCGACCAGGCCGTTATCAAAGGTGAACTGCGCGCCGCCGGCGACGATCGAGGCCGGATCGAGGAGGCGGTCGAAGGTGACCTCCACCGTGTCGGCGGTGAGGGCGGTCGCGGAGACCACCTTCGGCCCGGGGCAGGTGATCCCCGAGAGGTCCGCGAGGTGGTAGGCGGACGGCTGGGCCTGGGCGTTGAAACGCCACATCGGGCCGGCGACCAGGGAGAAGGTGCACCCGTCACCCAGGTCGACCTCGTTGTTGAGCGTGGCCGCGAGGCGGAGCCGGAGGTTGTTATCGGCAGCGGGGATCCCGGCGGTGGTGAAGCGGGCCGAGACGTGCTCGGAGCCGGCGCCGCCGAAGTCCCCGACGATGGTTCCGGCGATCGAGACCAGCTCCGCCTCGTAGGCGTCGAGGCCGGTGATCGTGTCGGTCGCCGCGGCGAGATCCTGGATCCACGGGGTGACGTCGAAGCCGCTCGCCGTCACCGCCCAGCTGCTGACCGCCATCACCTCGGTGGCCGAGCCGTAAACGGCCTTCTCGATCACGTGGAAGGAGACGGTGTCGCCGATCGCGGGAACGGGGTCGAGGGTGGCGGGATCGACCATCACCAGCATCGCCGGGCCGGTGGGGCCGGCCTGGACGAAGAAGCCGGCCTTGTCGCCGCCGGTGGTGGGCCGGAGGTAGGTGACCACCGCGTCGGTCACCGGCAGGTCGAGGCTGGCGCTCACCGGAGCGGCCCGGACCGCCTCGATCTCCACCACCACCGCCGGGCGGCAGACGTTGGCGTCGCAGGCCTCGCCCGCGTCGCAATCGGTGTCCTCGACACACTCGACACACGCGCCGCCGGCGACCGACGTGTCACAGACCGGCGCCGACGAGGGGCAACGGTTGAAGCGGTCGTTGCAGATCGAGCAGACGCCGCCGGGAATGGTGGCGTCGCAGAACTCCGGGTTCTCGCAGCCGACGGTGCCGTAGCAGCTCCAGCACTCGCCGAGGCCGGCGCTGGCGTCGGCGTTACAGGCCGGCGTCTCCTCGCCGCAGCCGGTGCCGTCGGCCAGGCAGGCGACGCACTTGCCGGGGAAGCCGAGCTTGCAGTACGGCGTGGCGCCGTCGTTCGTGCCGGCGCAATCGTCGTGGTCGACGCAGGTGGCGCACGCCCGCTTGACGGGATCGCAGATCGGGTAGTCGTCGGCGCAGTGGGCGTCCTCGAGGCAGCCGAAGCAATCGCCCTTGCCGTCCTTGGCGCTCGGATCGCAGTGCGGCCAGCCGCCGGTGCAGCCCTCGTCGGGACCCTCGCCGTCGGTGACCTTGCAGCGCAGGCAGGTCTTGGTGGCGTCGTCGCAGATCTCCGAGCCGGAACAGTCGTTGTCGTCCACGCAGCCGACACAGAGGCCGCCGGGGACGCTGGTGTCGCAAGTCGCGGTGGGGGCCTCGCAGCCGGTGCCGTCGGCAAGGCAGGTCACGCAGGCTCCGGCTCCGTCCGCCGCCGCGGTGTCACAGATCTCGGCGGGGCCGCAGCCGGCGGTGGCGGTGCAGATGACGCACTTCCCGCCGGGCGCCGAGAGGTCGCAGATCTCCCCGGCGTCGCAGCCGGCGGTCGCGGTGCAGGCGACGCAGTGGCCTTCCTCGCAGACCGGCGTCTCGCCCGAGCAGCCCAGGGTCTCCGTGCAGCCGACACAGGTGTGGGTGGTGGTGTCGCAGACCGACGGGGCGGTGCAGTCGTCGGTGTCGCGGCAGCCGACACACTGGCCCTTGCCGTCGTTCGCGGCGGTGTCGCAGATCGGAGTGCCGCCGCCGCAGTCGGTGTCGGCCATGCAGGTCTTGCAGACCCCGTTGGCCTCGTCGCAGATCGGCGTCGCGCCGGTGCAGGCCGGGTCGCAGGCCGGCTTCACCTCGGGCTTGCAGGTCCCGTTGTCGCAGACCTCGCCGTCGGCGCAGTCCGCCTCCGTCTGGCAGCCCTCGGGTTTGGTGTTCTCGTCGTCGCCGCCGCCGCATGCGCCCAGCACCAGGCACAGCGCCGCCACGCCGATCAGGAGCCGCTTGGTCATGGAGCCTCCTCCGGGTTTGCTCGGGGCTATACCGCCAACCGGGCGCCCCAGTCCACTCCCGGACGGTCCCGGGCCGGGCCCCGCCGGTAAACAGCCAGGCCCGCGAAGCGTGAAGGGCGAACCCAGGAAAACAAGGCCCTTGGCTCCGGGCGCCCGGAGCCGGAGGAGGCCCCCGGCGCTCGCGGCCCGGGGAACCGGTGCGTACCTCGAAATCGGAGGCGTTCGGTGCGACGGGACGGGACACACCGCCATCTCCTGGCACTCGCGGGCGCCGCGGGGCTCGTGGGCCTCGCGGTTGTCGGGTTGGTTGGGCCCGGCGCCTGGGGTGGCCTCGCCGGCCGGGCGGCGGCCCAGCCCGAGCGCGGCGTCGGGACCCTCCCCGGCGAAGCGGTGGTCCCGCTCCCGACCGAGCTGCAGAACCCGGCGGACCGGCCCGACCGGTGGGTCTTCGCCGACCCCCGCCGGCCGACGGTGCTCGAGGCCGAGGGACCGGTCACCGCCATCGACGGCACCGAGCTGCTCCTCGGCGGACCGGACCGTCTCGAGGAGGTGACCGCCCCCGAGATCCCGCTCCCGGACGCGGGGACGGCGATCGAGTTGGCCGGCGACACCACCTATTACGTGGAGGGGAGGCCCACCACCTTCGATCGGATTCCGCTGGGCGTTCCCGCCCGGGTCACCTACCAACTCCTGGGCGAGCGGCGTGTGGCGTTGCGGGTCGAGGTTCTCGAGGGAGCGCCGGCGCCGCCGCTGCCCGAGCCCGTGCCGTGATCGGCGCCGCCGCGCCGCGGTCTCCGCGGTCGTTGCCCGGAACGGCCGGGGGTCTTGCGCGCGATCGACCGGTGGGCCGGATCAGCCTCCCCGCCCGGTGAACTCCGGCTCCTCCGCCTCCCGCCGTCGCTCCGCGAGCCGGGCCGCCATCCGGCGCCAGCCCCGGGGCCGCTCTGCCCGGACCCAGGTATCCCGGCCCGGCGGGAAGGGAACGGGAGCAC
>JAEZJH010000486.1 GCA_023436385.1 Pseudomonadota bacterium | reverse complement strand
AGCTGGTACCGCGACCGGCCGACCTCACGGCGATCGCCCGGTCGGTGGTGGAGGCGACGGCGGGAAAGGCCGAGCGGGCGGGGACCACCGTCTCGCTGGAGGCGCCGCCCTCCGTGCCGGGGGTCTGGGACGCCGGCCGGATCGAGCGGGCCCTCTTCCACCTGGTGCAGAACGCCATCCGCCACGGCCGCGGCACGCCGGTGGGAGTCACGGTGGTGGCCACGCCGGCCGGTGCCCGGGTCGAGGTCCAGGACCAGGGCCCGGGCGTCGAACCTTCGGAGCGCGGCTCGATCTTCGAGCCCTTCATCCGCGGGTCGGCCTCCGGCGGCGGCGGCCTGGGACTCGGGCTGTTCATCGCCCGGACCTGCATCGAGGCCCACGGCGGCACCATCGCGGCTCGCGAGGCGCCGGGTGGAGGCGCCCGCTTCGTGGTCGAGCTGCCGGGCCCGCGGCCGTAGGTCTCGCGCCCGACCCTGCGGCCGGGACGGGCCGCTCGCCGGACCCCCTCCCGGTTCCGGGCCCCGCGAGCCGTCGAATTCGGGCCCGGCCGGTGAAATACCGGCGGCCCGGGGCCGTTCCTATCGACTCCACGCCGCCGGGCCGGGCAAGCTTCGGGGCCCGGGCTCCGGCCCGAGCTACAGGCCCGAGGAACCCCCATGATTCCCTCCCTGGCAGAGCTACGGACCCGAGCGCTCCCGCTCCTCGCCGCGGCGATCGGTTGGGCATGCTCCGCGTGCGTCACCTCGAGCCGCGTCGACTTCCGCGCCCCCGAAGTCGCCACCCTGCCTCCCCAGGCCCGGCTCGCCGTGCTCCCCATCGACGTGGGGGTGACGGTGGACGGGATGGAGGAGCTCGAGCCGGAGGAGCTCGAGGAGGTGAAGGCCCAGGTGGTGGCGGAGGTCCGGCGGCTGGTGCTCGAGGAGCTGCCCAAGCGCGGCTACGACGTCACCGCCCTCGACTGGGACGGGAGCGGCCTGGTGGACCCGGCGGCGATCGAGGACATGGTCGAGGGGATGGTGGCCCACGCCAACGCCGTGGCCTGGAAGAACCCGCCGGGCGGGACCATCGACCCCGAGCTGACCCGGTACCTGGGCGAGAACACCGGCGCCGGCGCGATCCTCTACGTCAACGGCACCGCCCTGGCCAACACCTCCGGTAAGAAGACCTGGCAGGCGCTGGCGGTGGTGGGGGCGGTGCTGGTGGTGGTCGGCACCATCGCCGCGGCGGCCAGCGCCGGAAAGAGCCGGAGCGGCGGGGGCCGGAGCGTGGCCCGGAGCCCGGGCAGCGACGGGCACCACCTGCACCGCCCCTCGCCCCACTACCACCACCATCACCACGGCCCGCTCCTGGTGGGCCCGGTGATCTTCGTCTCCCACCGGAGCGGGCCGGCGCCGGCCCCGGTGGAGCGGGTCGAGGCGGTGGAGGAACCGGGGTTCTTCGACGGCGAGCGCGTCCGGCTCACGGCCACCCTGGTGGACGCCGAGACCGGGACGATCCTCTGGCACGCCGACGAGCAGCAGGGCCTCGATCCGCGGGACGCCGGGGAGCTGTCGGACTACCTGGACGACCTCCTCGAGGGCCTGCCGCGGGGCTCGCTCGCCCGACCGACAAGCGGTTGACCCGCCGCGGAAGAAGGCGCTAAACGTGTGTGTTTCCGCGGGACGACCCGGTCTCCGCCGGGATCCCACTGCCCTTATCCGCGGGCCGGTTCGGCCGTGGACGAGAGGATGAATGTCCACCGAGACCCCTACCACGCCTCCGCCGCGGGCCCCGTCGGCCAGCACCCTGCCGGTCAACATCGAAGACGAGATGCGCAAGTCGTATCTCGATTATTCGATGTCGGTGATCATCGGCCGGGCCCTCCCCGACGTCCGGGACGGCCTGAAGCCCGTACATCGCCGCATCCTCTACGCGATGTTCGACGAGGGGCTGCTTCACAACCGCAAGTTCTCGAAGTGCGCCGGTACGGTCGGCGAGGTGCTGAAGAAGTACCACCCCCACGGCGACGCCTCCGTCTACGACGCCCTGGTGCGCCTCGCCCAGGACTGGAACATGAGGTACCCCCTGGTGGAAGGCCAGGGGAACTTCGGCTCGATCGACGGCGATCCGGCGGCGGCCTACCGGTACACGGAGGCCCGCCTCGCCGCGCTGGCCGAGCTGATGCTCGCCGACATCGACAAGGACACCGTCGAGTTCGGGCCCAACTTCGACGACTCCACCCGCGAGCCGCTGGTCCTCCCCACCCGCTTCCCGAACCTGCTGGTCAACGGCTCCGCGGGCATCGCGGTGGGCATGGCCACCAACATCCCGCCCCACAACATGGGCGAGACCCTCGACGCCTGCCTGCACCTGATCGACCATCCGCAGGCCGAGGTGCTCGAGCTGATGAAGTTCATCCCCGGCCCGGACTTCCCCACCGGCGGGATCATCTGCGGCCGCGACGGGATCCTCGAGGCCTACGCCTCCGGCCGCGGCACCATCACCCTGCGCGCCAAGTACGAGATCGAGCGGGACGAGAAGCGCGATCGGGAGTCGATCGTCGTCCACGAGATCCCCTACCAGGTGAACAAGGCGAAGCTGATCGAGCGCATCGCCGAGCTGGTGAAGGACAAGAAGATCGAGGGGATCAGCGACATCCGGGACGAATCCGACCGCGACCAGATGGTCCGGATCGTCGTCGAGGTGAAGCGCGACGCCATCGCCCAGGTGGTGGTGAACAACCTCTTCGAACACACGGCGATGGAGCAGACCTTCGGGATCATCCTGCTCGGCATCGACGACGGGCAGCCGAAGGTCCTGGGCCTGAAGCCGCTCCTCGAGCGGTTCATCGCCCACCGCCGGGACGTGGTCACCCGCCGCACCCGCTACGAGCTGCGCAAGGCGGAGGAGCGGCTCCACATCGTCGAGGGCCTCACCGTCGCCCAGGACCTGATCGACCTGGTGGTGGCGCTGATCCGCAAGTCCAAGGATCCCGAGGAGGCGTCCTGGGGCCTGCAGCACATCCTCTCCCCCGAGCTCTACGAGCACGAGCGGTTCCGCGAGCTGCCGCGGATCGACCCGGAGGTCGCCCGGGCCGGGCTGGCCCGGGTGGTCGCCCGGGTGCAGCAGGACGAGCCGAAGTACGCGGGCCTCTCCCGCGAGTACCTGGGCGGCGGCTTCTCGCCGGAGCAGGCCCGGGCGATCCTCGACATGCGGCTCGCCAAGCTCACCAACCTCGAGCGCGAGGAGCTGATCAAGGAGCTGGTGGAGCTGATTCGGGCGATCGCCTGGTACCGGGAGATCCTCGATCACGAGCGCGTCCTCCTCGACGTGATCAAGGGCGAGCTTCGGGAGGTCCGGGAGAAGTACGCCGATCCGCGGCGCACGCTGATCACCGGCGAGGCGGCGCAGATCACCCGCGAGGACCTGATCGCCGAAGAGGACATGGTGGTCACCCTCAGCCACTCGGGCTACGTGAAGCGCAGCTCGCCGGACCTGTTCCGGGCGCAGCGGCGCGGCGGCCGCGGCAAGAGCGGGGCGGCGCTGAAGGAAGAGGATTTCGTCGAGAACCTCTTCGTCGCCTCGACCCACTCGTACCTCTTGGTCTTCACCACCAAGGGCAAGCTCTACTGGCTCAAGGTCCACGAGATCCCCGAGGCCAGCCGCGGCGCCCGGGGCAAGCCGATCGTCAACCTGGTGCAGTTCCAGGAGGGCGAGACGCTGGCCCAGGTGCTGCCGGTGCGGCGGTTCGAGGAGAACCGGTTCGTGGTGATGGTGACCCGCCGGGGCATCATCAAGAAGACCGACCTGATGGCCTTCTCCAACGTCCGCACCAACGGGATCATCGCCCTGGGGATCGACGAGGGCGACGACCTGGTGGCGGTGCGGCTCACCGACGGGACCGGAGACATCCTGGTCTCCACCGCCCAGGGGATGGCGATCCGCTTCAACGAGGCCGACGTCCGGCCGATGGGCCGCGGCGCCTACGGCGTGAAGGCGATCACCCTCGAGGACGGCGACCAGGTGGTGGGCGCCGACGTGGTGGAGAAGGACTCCGCGATCCTCACCGTCACCGAGAACGGCTACGGGAAGCGGACCCTGGAGTCCGAGTACCGGGTCCAGGGCCGCGGCGGCAAGGGCCTGATCACCATCA
>JAEZJH010000485.1 GCA_023436385.1 Pseudomonadota bacterium | reverse complement strand
CTGGAACCCGCCCTACCCGACCACCGAGCTGGTCTTCGTCGGGGCGGCGGTGGCGCTCGACCGGTCCCTCTCCGACGACGGCCGCTTCGACCTCCGCTGGCTGGGCGTGGTGCACCTCCTCGCCTTCTCGTCCTGGATGCTGGCCCGCTCCCCCGACTTCTTCCGGAGACAGAACCTCTACAACTCCGTGTTTCACGAGCTCCTCCCGCACTCCCCTTCGCCCCGGGCCGATCTGGAGGAGCTGGGCCTCGATCCCGAGCTGGTGCGCTGGTCGGGGACCGACGCGTTCGCCAAGGGGACCGGGATGGAGGAGCCGGAGCTGGTGGAGAACTTCCACGGCCGGATCTCCCAGCGCCACCTGCTCGCCTTCTACCTCCGGCATCCCATGCGCCTGGCCTCGCTCCTCGTCCGGGCCGCTTCGAAGGCCCTGCCGATGCGGCCGGCGGAGCTCGGCACCCGGGTCGCCGCGGACGGCTTCCCGGAGCGATCGCCGGCGGGCGGACACGCGGCCTGGAGCGACCTCAAGGCCTCCCTCGCCCCGGCGGCGCTCCCGGTGATCGGGCTGGTGATCGCCTTCGGGCTCCTCTCGCCCTGGCTCTTCCGCTCGATCTTCCGGCCCCGGGTCACCGCGCCCCTCGCCGGACTGGGGATCGCCGCCGCCGCCGCGTTCGCGATCGCGGTAATCGGGGAGGGCGAATACGAGCTCACCCGGCACCTCTTCACCTTCCACGCGCTCTTCGACGTGCTGGTGGTCGGTTCGGTCGGACTGGGGGTCGCCGTCCTCGAGAGCCGGCTCGCCTCCCGACGAGAACCGTCCGTTCGATCCGGGACGCTCGCGGGGACCTGATCCGGGGTGGCGGCTGCCGAAGCTGGCGCCTCGCCGCTCCGGCCGCACCGCCCCGACCTTCGGCGCATCCAAGGCCGCGGAGGTCGCGATGCACGAAGGCCACGACGTCATCCTCGGGATCGAACGGCTGGGAACGCCGTGGAAGACGCCCGACCCGTTTCTCTTCTGCATGTTCCACGAGGACGCCTACCCGGCCGGGAACGATCGGCTCGGTCCGGCTGCATCGCTCGCCGGGCGCGAGTTGGGCGAGGACTTCAGCCGGGAGGACGGCTGGAGCATGTACCACGGCCGCGTCGTCCCCGGTTTTCCGCAGCATCCGCACCGCGGGTTCGAGACGGTGACCTTCGTGCGCCGGGGGCTGGTCGACCACGCCGACTCCCTCGGCGCCGTCGCCCGCTACGGCCATGGCGACGTCCAGTGGCTTACCGCCGGCCGGGGGATCAACCACGCGGAGATGTTCCCGCTCCTCGACCGGGAGCGCCCCAACCCGCTCGAGCTGTTCCAGATCTGGCTCAACCTCCCGCGCACGGAGAAGCTCGCCGAGCCCCATTTCTCGATGTTCTGGGCGCACCAGGTCCCCCGACACAAGCACCGCGACGAGGCCGGCAAGGAGACCGTGGTCACCGTGGTCGCCGGCGCCGTGGGCGGGGCCCGGCCGCCCGCCCCGCCGCCGCACTCGTGGGCGGCGCGGCCCGACGCCGACGTCGCGATCTGGTCGGTGCGGATGGAGCCCGGGGCCACCTGGACGCTCCCGGCCGCCGCGCCGCGGAGCAACCGGCGTCTCTATTTCTTCCGCGGCACCGGCCTCGCCATCGGCGGCCGGGCGATCCCCGCCGCCCACCACGTCGATCTCCGTGCGGACGCCGCCGTCCGGCTCGAGGCCGGCGCCGACGAGGTTGAGCTGCTCGTCCTCCAGGGCCGCCCGATCGGCGAGCCGGTGTTCCAGTACGGGCCCTTCGTGATGAATACGCGGGAGGAAGTGGTCCAGACGATCCACGAGTACCAGCGCACCGGCTTTGGCGGCTGGCCGTGGGACGACGACGCCCCCGTGCATCCCCGCGAGGAGGGCCGGCTCGCCCGGTATCCCGACGGGAGCGTGTTGCGTCCCGACTCGAAGGCCGAGGACGCCGGCCGGCCATAGCGATCAGCCGCCGGCGACCACCGGAGCCGGTCGACCCGACAGTCGGGTGAGTCGGAAGGCCGCCCAGGTGCCGGCGACGACGACCGGCAGGGCGACGACGAACACCCAGACCGCCGTGGCTCCGGCCGTCGTGGCCTGCGGTTCGGCCCCAAAACCGACCAGGTTGGCGGTCGCACCCGCGATCGCCGCGCCGATGGCGCCACCGGTCTGGCGCACCGCGATCAGCGCGGCGCTGCCGGTGGCCCGATCCTCGTCGGAGAGCTCGCCCATCACCCGCCGGTTCATCGGGGCGGTGACCAGGCCGAAACCCGTGCCGATCCCGGCGATCGCCAGGAGCACCCAGGGCAGCTCGGCCCCGCCCATCACCGCCGCGAGGAGAGTCGCCCCCCCGAGGATGCAGAGCGCCCCGCGCCGGACCCAGCGGCCCTCCTCCGCCGCGGTCGCGCCGGCGACGGCGAACGCCGCCGCCGTCCAGGCGAGCGACTCGACGGCGATCGCGTAGCCGGCCCAGAGCGGCGAGAGCCCGTAGAGGAGCTGGAGGAGCGCCGGCCCGTAGACGGTGAGACCCATCGTGCCCGCCGCGAACGCAAACATCGCGGCGTAGGCGGCACCACACACGGTGTTCAAGTCTCCCGCGCGGTGGGGCAGGAGACGCACCCGGGCCCGGGTGTCGATCCACAGGACCAGCCCGATTACCCCCAGGCCGGCGGCGACGAGCAGCACCGCGAGGCCGGCGCTCCGCGACACATCCGCCAGGGCGATCGCGGCCAGCCCGGCCGCCAGGGTCGCGAGCTGGAGCCACGGCACCCCCGGCGCACCTGGCGACCGCGTGGTTCCCCGGAGGAGCCAGGGCGCCGCGGCGCCGAACAGCACCGCCTGGGCGGCGAACCACCAGAACACCCCCCGCCAGTTTCCGGCCTCCGCGAAGAGCCCGCCGATGAGCGGCCCGAGCAGCGTGGCGATCCCCCAGATCCCCGAGACCGCCGCGAACACCCGGGCCAGGTGGCGGGGCGGAAACAGGAACGCCACCGCCACCATCGCGAAGCCGGAGATCCAGCCGCTGCCGATCCCCTGGAGCGCGCGTCCGGCCAGGAAGACGCCCATCGTTGGGGCGACGGCGCTCAGGACACAGCCGGCCGCGAACACCATCCCCCCGACCGCCATCGCTGCCCGCAGCCCGAGCAACTCCGCCAGCCGGCCCGCGCTCGCTCCCGCCAGGATCCCGCCCACCAGGAAGCCCGCCACCGCCCAGCCGAAGTAGGCGTACCCGCCCAGCTCCGCGCCGACGCTCGGCATGATCGTGACCGAGACCAGGGTGTCGGCGGCGTTGAGCCACACGCCGAGGAGGATCAACGCCAGCCGGGGCAGCCGACCCTCCCCGAGGAGGTCGCGCCATCCCGTCGTCGCTGCCGCTTCCTCGCTCGCCAAGGGTCGCCTCCTCCACGTCCCCGTGCGGGGCGGCGGAACATACCCGTTCTTCGGGAGCACCGCGATGCACCGGGGTTGCCTCGTTTTGGTCCGGCCACGGCGTCCGGAGAGCTTGCCGATCGACGCGGCACCGGGAGTAGCATCCCGGCATGTTCCCGCCCCTCTCGCCCCGCGACCCGGGCTTCGTCGAGGCCCTCCGCGTCCCCGGCTCCGGCGATCCCTTGCGCCTCCTCGTCAGCGGCTGCCTCACCGGCCTGGCCTGCAAGTGGGACCTGGTTCCGTACGGCGAGGCACCGGTCGCGGAGGCGATTTTGGCGCTCCCCAACGTGCGTCCGTTCCCGGTCTGCCCGGAAGACCGGGCGTTCGGCACGCCCCGGGCGCTCTGCAACCTCCACGGCGGCGACGGCTTCGACGCGTGGGAGGGCCGCGCCCGGGTGCTCACGGAGGAGGGCGTCGACTGGACCGCGCCGCTCCTCGCGGCGTGCGAGGCGATCACCGCTCGCGCCGTCGCCGACCGGATCGAGCTGGCCCTGCTCCTCGACATGAGCGCGGCCTGCGGCTCGCAGGTGATCTCCGACGGCCACCGCCTGATCCCCGACCGCCGCTACCGTCGGGGCGCCGGGGTGATGGCCGCCGCCCTCCGCCGGGCCGGCATCCCCGTGGTCTCGCAGCGCGATTTCGCCACCCTCGAGCGGCTGTGGAACCGGCTCGACCCCACACATCCGGTGGATACGGCGGCGCGCGACCACCACGAGACCGACTGGTATCGCGAGTACTTCGCGGTCCGCTGATGTGTGTCCCGAACCGGGTTCCCGCGACGTCCGGTCGGCGTGAGGTGTCGACGGGACGTCGGTCGGTTTACCGGCTGGCCGCCCGGGCGAAGCGCTCGCAGAACACCAGGTCCCAGCCGGTGTCGTAGGACTCCCGCTGCTCCTCCGCCCGATCGCCCAGCGCCTCCCAGCCCCGGTGCTCGAGCACGACCTCCGTGCCCTTTCCGTCGGCGGCGAAGCGCAGCTCCACCTCCTGCGCGGTCGCCGGCGCCCGACCGGGATGCCAGCTGAAGACCAGCCGCCGGGCCGGCTCACACACCCGCACGGTCCCCCAGCTCTCCTCGCGGCCGCCGGAGTCGCGCTCGCCGACTCGGCCACCCGGGACCGCCTCGAAGAACGCCAGGGCCTTCCGGCCGAAGAGGGAGTGGGTGTCCACCGGCCACCACGACCCCACACCGTCGGTGAAGAGCGAGAACGCCGCCTCGGGCGGAAGCGGCACGTGCACGCGCTTGGTCAAGGGCTCGAGATCCATCGACAAATCACCTTTCGCTTCGATCCCACCAGCTGCGGCTTCGGATAGACCCAGCCTACCAAAGCCCCAGGGAAGCGAAAGCGCACCGGTGGCGTCCAGGCCCGAATCCGGCATTCGCCGGGAACCGGACGGCCCGGCCTCCCGCATCCGGTTCCTGCGCCTGGCCCGCGGCAGGTAGGCGCCCTACGCGGACCGCAGCGCATGCAGGGCGACCTCGAACGCCTGCTCCAGACCTTTCCAGGCCTCCGGCGAGCCGAACCGTGGGCTCCAGGTCAGGTCGGCGAGGGAGTCGCTCACCGCGAACACCCCCGCGATCTCCACCGCCCGGACGCCCGCCACGGCATACAGCGCGGCCGCCTCCATCTCGACCGTGCAGACGCCCTCGTTCTGGTACTGGAGGACCTCTCCCTCCGTCTCCATGTAGGGAGCATCGGTGGTCCAGGAGGCGCCGACGTGGTGCGGCACGGCCAGCGCCTCCGCGGCCTTGCGCAGGCGTTCCACGACACCTGGGGACGCGATCGCCTCGCGGGAGGGCTCCGCGTAGTGGTGAGACACCCCCTCGTCGCGAATCGCCCGGTCGCAGATCACCACGCTCCCGATCGGCAGGTGGTGCTGGAGGCTGCCGGCCGTACCCACGAACACGTAACTCCGGGTCCCGGCCGCGATCAACTCTTCGAGCGTTGCGGCCGCACAGGGAGCGCCGATCCCGCGCACGCGGTGGAGCGCCACCTTTCCGGAGGTGTCGTCGAAGAAGTGGAACTTCCCCAGGCCGGTCTCGACCGTCGAGACCCGCCGTGTGGAGGCGACGTGTTTCTCGAGGCCGCGATCGAAGCAGAGCAGGACCTTCTCGGGCACGACGAAATTCAAGAGCCGCCCGGTCGCCTCCAGGAACTCGAGAAAACGGCTCGGCTTGCAGATCGCCTTGTTCAGGTGCTTGTCGCGCTGCTTGGGAAAGCTCCGACCCCACGACTCCGTCATCTGGATGCCCCGGTCTCACGAAACATGTGTTGGACGCCATCCGTACTTCAAGGCATCCAGGCTGTCGAGTGCGAACCGGCGCGCTACCCCGGGGACTTGCGTCCGCTCCTCATTCCATCCAACTCACCGCCACAGGGGTCGATCTCCATGCTGCACGCCGGCGGCTCGTTCCCCCGCTCCCTCCGGTGCCGCCCGCGCCACCCGTACCGCCGGTCCCGCCGGCGCCCGACCGGGAGTTGCCCGCCGACGAGGGCCTCCGCGCGCTCCTGCCCTACGGTTGGCCCCGCGATGGCGAGGGCCGCTCGCTGGCAATTCGGAAGGTCGATCCGGCAGACGAGGCCGCCGTGCGCCAGCACACGGAGATCGCCGGCTCCGGCTTCCGTGCCGAAGGGACTCCGGCCACCCCAACCGAGTTGGCCACCGCGAGCCGTGTCGCCCGCGACCCGGGGACCGAGCTCTACCTCGCCTGGTTTGGCGACACGCCGGTCGCGGGGGCCAGCGTCGAGCTTCACCACCACGTCGCGGCGCTGTTCGGCCTGAGCACCATCCCCGCCTTCCGCCGCCGCGGGGTCCAGTTGGCCTTGCTCGTCGCCCGGCTCGAGCGGGCGCAGCAGGCGGGAATCCCCCTGGCGACGATCGGCTCGCTGCCCGGGATGCCCACCGAGCGAAACGCGATGCGTCTCGGGTTCCGGGTGGCCTACACGAAGGTGGTGCTCCGGAAGCCGGAGCCGGGGCTCGAGCGATCGCCCTGACGCACGAGACGACGCCCGGTCGCCGGCTCGGTTCGGCCGGGTCCGGACCGCACGCCGAGGCCCGGAGCCCATCGGCACGCAGCCGGACCGTGCCGGGACTACCGGCCGAGGAGGAGCGCCCGTAGCCCGGCCACCGTCTCCGCGATCGCGTCCGCGCCAGCGTCCTCGAGTTCCGCCCGGGGACCGTAGCCCCAGAGCACGCCGATCGACCGGACGCCATTGCTCCGGGCCCCCAGCACGTCGTGTTCGCGATCGCCGACCATCACCGCGGCGGCGGGAGCAAGCCCGGTTTCCGCGAGGATCCGCGCGATCAGCGCCGACTTCTCCTCCGGGCGGCCGGTGGCGTTGCCGTGCACCGCCTCGAGATGTCGCGCCAGGCCGAACGCCTCCACGGCCCGGGCGGCAAAGTCCTGGCGTTTCGAGGTGGCGAGGAAGAGCCGGAGCCCGCGCCCCGACAGCTCGGCGAGGAGCTCGGGGATCCCGGGAAACGGCGGCCCGTCGAAGAGCCCGTGGCGCTCGTAGTGCCGCCGGTAAATGGTCACCGCCTCGTCTACCCGGTCGTCCCCATACACCGGGAGGAGCCGCCGAAAGCCGTGTTCCAGGGGCGGCCCCACGAACCAGTGCAGGTCGAGGGGCGACGGCGACTCGTGACCGAGTTCGACGAGGGTGTGAGCGACACTCCGGAGAATGGCCGGGCGGGAGTCGACGAGCGTGCCGTCGAGATCGAAGAGCACCGCCGCGAGCGGGCGCGTGGAGGAGGAGACCATGACGCGCTCTCTGGCCACGGAAGCACCCCTCGCGTCAATCCCGGGCGGGCGAGTCCTCCAGCCAGCCGAGGCGAACGAGGAGCTCCTCCGTCACCTGGAGCCGCGCGCGGGTGAAGGCCTTCGGATCCGGTTGCTCCGCCACCAGCGAGGTGACGAAGAAGTAGACGTCGTCGCCCCGCTCCACCCAGCCGACCCACCAGCCGACCTGCCGCTGGATTCGGATCGCCCAGCCGGTCTTGCCGCGGATCCGGTGGGTCTCCGTCTCCTCCCGCAGCATCAGGCGCTTCACCGTTTCCTGGGCGCGGACCTCGAGAGACAACTGGTTCCGATACAGCCGTACCAGGAAATCAAGCTGCTCCTGCGGCGAGATCCCGAGACCGCCGTCCAGCCAGAACCGGTCGATGCCGCCCGAGATGTCTCGGTTTCCGTAGCCAATCCGATCGACGGCCGCTTGCATCCGCTCCGGCCCGATCCGACGGGCGAGGCCCTGGTAATGCGGCACCGCCGAACGGAGGAAGGCCTCGCGGAGGGTGAGGTCCTGGTTCCACTCCGCCTGGCCCGGACGCACCACTCCGTCCCAAGGGAGGATGGTGGTCTCGTCGGCCACCACCCCGGCCTCGAGGGCGATCAGCGAGTTGGCGATCTTGAAGGTCGACGCCGGCGCCCGCCGCTCGTCGGCCCACTCCCCGTACACCGTGAACAGCCGGTCGTGCCGCAGGTCGTAGAGGAGCACGGTGCCGGCGAACCCGGTGGTATCGATGATCGGGCGGAGGTCCGTCCGCTCCTCCCCGACCGCGGCGAGCCGGGTCGGAGTGGAGGCACAGGCCCAGAGCGACAGCACGGCGACCAAGAGGAAGCGCATCGCGGCTCCTGCGGTCCGGCGACGGCCGGCGAAGGGTTCGGCGACCAGCATCGCACCTGCACCGTCTCCGACAAGTAGTCGATCGATGCGTCGGCCGGACCGGCACCCGTCCAAACCACCAATTTGCCGCGGCCCTTGGCGCGGTGGCGTACGACGAGCTCGGACTTCTCCAGGTGGCGCTCAGCCTCTACCGATGTGCGGTCGCGAGCAGGAGCGCCTCGATCCGGGCGGCGACGTCCTCCGGGAACGGCGCCCGGTCCGGCCCCAGCGCCGGCCGGCAGACCCCCGCCACGGCATTGACCAGCGCCAGGCCCCACCCGCCGCGTGAGGCGAGCGGCGCCTCGCGTACCGGCAGGGTCGCGCGGATCGCCGCCTCCGCGACCGAGGCTACCCGCGGGCGATCGGCCGGCGGAACCACCAGGG
>JAEZJH010000455.1 GCA_023436385.1 Pseudomonadota bacterium | reverse complement strand
CATCCGCGGCATCGGCGCGTGCTGGAAGGACTCGCGCCGACCGCTGCCGGTGGAGCGGACCCCCATCAGCTTGGCGTTCAAGCGGTCGTAGAGGTAGCCGCGGAGGATGCCGTCCTCGATCAGGACCTTCCGCTCGCCGGCGACGCCCTCGTCGTCGACGTTGACCGAGCCGCGGGCGCCGGCGACGGTGCCGTCGTCGATCACCGTCACCCCGGGCGCGGCGACCCGCTCGCCGACCTGGCCGGCGTAGAGGCTCGTCCCCTTGCGGATGAAGTCGGCCTCGAGGCCGTGGCCGATCGCCTCGTGGAGGAGGATGCCGGACCAGCCCGGGGCGAGGACCACCGTCTGCGGACCGGCGGGCGCGTCCACCGCGCCCAGGGTGGCCACCGCCTGGCGCGCCGCCTCGCGGGCGATCGCCTCCGGACGCACGGTGTCGAAGTGGCCGATGCCCACCCGGCCGCCGGAGCCGTAGAAGCCGGTGCGCCGCTCGCCGTCCGGGCCCTTGACCACCACGTGGTAGTGGAGCCGGCAGAGGTCCTGGACGTCCTCGGCGAGGCGGCCGTCGGTGTTGGCGACGACGATGCGCTTGGTCTGGTCGAACCAGCCGCCCATTACCTGGGAGACGCGGCGGTCGAAGGCCCGGGCGGCGTCGTTGCCGGCGGTGAGGAGCGCGAGCTTTCGCTGCACGTCGACGTCGGCGAGGGGCTCGATCACCCGGTAGTAGGTGGGCACCGGGGACCTGCCGACCTTGATCTCCGGCGCGGTGCCGGGCCCGGCGGCGATCGCCGCGGCGGTGTCGGCGGTCCGGTCGAGGACCGCGCCTTCGAGATCGTCGGAGTAGGCGTAGCCGACCTTGGCCCCGTGGATCGCCCGGATCCCGACGCCGGTGGTGACCCCGCCCTGCGCCGAGCGGACCCGGTCGTCCTCGAGGGAGATGCTGGTGGTGGTGCCCTCCTCGACGTAGACCTCGGCGAAGTCGGCGCCCCGGGCCATCGCCCGGGAGAGGAGCCGCTCGATCACCGGTACCGGGAGGATCGACCGGCGCACCGCCGCCGCGCCCGTGGGCGGGAGGGTCGGGACGGCCAGCCTGGCGGTCGGGCGCGGGGCCTTCGCGGGAGCGGCGGCCTTCGCGACCGACCGCAGGTTCTTCGCCCGTGCGGTCGTCGTCCGCGCGGCCGTCGTCTTGCTCCGCCGATCCGGAGCGGCCTTGGCCCGAGCGGGCGCCCGGGCCGGCGTCTTCGCCTTCGCCATGTTCCTCCTCGCCTGGACGGCTTCCGGCCATCCATCGCCACCGTCCGCCAGCCGTAACCGCCGGCGGGTCGTGGATCAACGGAGAAACGGGCCAGGGCGCCGGCTCATGCCGGCTCTCATGGGGCGAAGGCCTAGAGGCCCGAGATGAACTTCCACTCCTCGCCCTCGCGGACGAGCCGGACGCGGTTCACGTCCATCTCCTTCCGCCAGTCCTCCCTGGGCCCGCCCGGCATCTCGAGCCGGAAGCGGAGTTCGAAGAGGTAGTCGACCGTGGCGGTCTGCTCGTCGTCGTCCATCTGGAGCTTGCGGGCGGTGATCTGGAGCGACTGGTCGCGGACGTGGGCGAAGGCCTGCTCGAGCCGCCGCTCCAGCCCGGCCTTGTCGAAGTCGTCGCGCGGGTCGTGGGGCGTCCCCGGATCGTCGAAGTACTTGTCGGAGGTCAGCTCGAGGATCCGCTGCACGTCGCGATCTTCGAAGGCGCGACGGTACTGCTCGAGGACCCGGAGGACCTCCCGGTTCTCGGCGGTGTCCTCGATCTGCGTGTTGGCGATGTACTTCGTGCTGCAGCCGGCGCCGAGGAGCGCCACGGGCAGCAGGAAGAGCGGGAGCGTGCGCTTCACGTGAAGGGAACCTCCGGAACCGGCCGGCCGGGACGGGGTCGCCCGGGCCGGCTCGTGTACTCGGCCGCGTACCTGCATGCGTCGAGCCAACCAGCCGGTCGTTGTTCCGCGAAAGCCGGGACCCTGTCAACGAGAAAGCCGTCGCCGCGATTCCGGGCGGTTTCTCCGCGACTTCCGCGTCGAGGGCCCGGTCACCGACCGGGGAGAAACCCGCAGAGCTCGAGGAAGGGCGCCGGGCCCAGGGCCGTGAGGACCTCGAGCCGTGACAGAAAGTCCCGGTAGCTCTTCCGCTCGAGTCGCTCGGGCGGCAGCGGCGAGAGCTCGAAGTCGCGGATCCGGGAGACCGTATAGCGGAGGGCCGCGAACCGGGCCTCCGCGTAGAGGCCGCGGCGCTCCTCCTCCCGGAGCGGCCGGATCGCCGCGTAGCCCGCGAGCAGGGCCCGCACCAGCGGCCGGTCGAAGGCGCCGTCCCGGAAACACCAGGCGAGGAGCACGATCGCCAGGTCGAGGATCAGGGCGTCGCGGCAGGCCATCTCGAAGTCGAGGACCGCGGCGAGCTTGCCCCCGATCCACTTCACGTTGTCGACGAAGAGGTCGGCGTGGACGAGCCCCTGGGGCAGGGCCGCGTCCCGGTGGGCGAGGGACCACGCCAGCTCCGCGTCGAGGCGCGGGACCAGGGGGGCAAGCTCCGGGTGCCCGGTACCCCGGAGCTCGCCGAGCCACCGGCCGACGGTGGCCGGGCCGTAGGGGTTCGGGCGGCTCCAGCCCACCGCCTCGAGGAGCTGGTGCATCCGGGCCAGGTGCCCTCCGACCTGGAGCAGGTGGTCGGGCTCGATCGCCCGGGGTAGGAGCTCCTCACCGGCGATCCACGGAAAGACCAGGACCGGGCGGCCGTGGGCCTCGCCGATCGGCCCACCGGGGCGGGCGAGGGGGCGGGGGGCGGGAAAGGCGGCCCCCGAGAGGTGCAAGAGGATGCGGACCTCGCCCTCGACCTCGTCGCGGGCCTTTCCCTCCCGGATGGTGAGGAAGAAGCGCCCCCGGGGCGTCGTCACCTCGAAATTGGAGTTGATCGAACCGGCGGGCAGGCCCCGCCAGTGCGAAACCGGTCCCAACCCGTACTCCGCGGCCAGGCGTTCGACATCGGGACCGGCGAGCTGGGTGTGAACGGCCATGTGGGCGCTCCTGGAACGGGGCGACGGCGGCACCCGGGCTATCCGGGAAAGGCCCGGATCGTCAAGGCGATATCCGGACCTTCGTTCGCTTGACACCTCTTCGCTGCGCTTGCTACATGACGTTGCCCCAAATCGGGAGCCCGCTTCTCATCCATCGTAGCAGGCGTCGGAGGACGCATGAGCGACACCGAACTCCGCAACCGCGCCGACCAGGACTGGAACAAGAGGGAAACCGTCGGTCGCTTCATCCGCGACGTCCTGATCGTCGCCGTGGTTCTCGCCGCGGGCTTCGGCTTCTACTGGAAGAGCCAGAAGGACGCCGTGGAGGCCAATCGGATCGCGAAGGAGGCCAAGGACCTCATCGCGCTCGATAATCCCAAGGACTTCATGGAGGCGGAGAAGAAGCTCCAGACCGTCCTCGGGATCGACTCCTCGCACGGATACGCCCTGTCGGCTCTCGCCGAGATCAACGCGATCCTCGCCTTCGAGCACAAGGTCGAGTCCCGCCGGGCCGACGCGGAGAAGTACGTCGCCCTGGCCACCGACGAGAACCCGAAGATCGCCGAGCAGTACTCCGCGAAGTCGATCGTCGAGATCGGCACCGGGAAGTCGAAGGAAGCCGCCGAGTTCATCCAGAAGGCGCTGCTCGATCAGAACGCCGGCGCGCCGCGCGTCTTCAACGCCTTCGGCAAGGCGGAGAAGCGGCTGGGCCAGCTCGATGTCGCCCGCCGCTCGCTCAAGAGCGCCCAGGACTCCGACTGGCGGAATCCGCGCTTCGCGGCCGACCTCGCGGAGAACTACCTCGAGGACGGCGACCTCATCAACGCGCTGACGACCTACAACAAGGGTCTCAACTCGAACGCGGATCACCTGGGCTGCAAGATCGGCAAGGCCCGGACGATGATCCTCCGCGGCGAGGCGCCCAACGAGGCCGAGGCGGTGCTGGCCCAGGTCCTGGCGATGCCGGCCGAGGAGCTGACGCCGAACCTCAAGGCCCGCGCCCTGGTGGCCCGCGCCGAGCTGCGCAACCTCGAGGGCAAGCTCGACGAGGCGATCGCCGACGCCGACGCTGCCGCCAAGGAAGACGCGGCCTACGCCCCGGCGTACATGGTGAAGGGCCTCGCCCTCGCCAAGAAGCAGGACGCCGCCGCCGTGGCCGCCTTCGACAAGGCGCTCGCCGCCGACCCGAACGTCGCCCTGTTCTACTACGAGGCCTCCGCGACGATGATCGCCGCCGGCCTCGACCAGGCGAAGGCGCTCTCCTACCTCGAGAAGTACCCGCTCGAGAAGGACGACCGCTACTTCGTCAAGTACGGTGAGGCTCTCCGCGGCCTGGGCCGGATCGACGACGCTCTCGTCCAGTTCAACAAGGCCATCGAGGAGAACGGCCTGAACGCGCAGGCCCACCTCTCCAAGGCCCTGGTGCTGATGGAGAAGCTGGCCGCCGCCGAGTCGCCGAACTGGGAGGAGGCCCAGACCGAGCTGGATTACGCGGTCGGCGCCCAGGAGAACTACCCCGACGCCTACATGGCCCGCGGCAAGCTCCTCTTCCTCCAGAAGAAGTACGTCGAGGGTGCCGCCGAGTACGCGCAGGCCCTCCAGCAGCTCCGCGCCCAGAAGGCCCCGCGCGAGGCCCTCACCGGGATCGTCGAGGCGGTCAAGCAGGAGATGCTGAAGGCCAAGGAGCGCGACATGGCCAAGATGTGGGAGACCGAGGCGACCGCCCTCATCCGCTAGCCTCCCCGCATCACCGATTCACCGCCACGGCCGCCTCGCGCGGCCGTGCGCGTTTAACACGCCTGGTATTCGCATGGGCATGCGGGCCTGGGGCGGCGGTTCGGGGCCGAGGGGGCGTACGCGGCCTGGGATGAAGTCCGGGACCCCGCCGCGTGGGAGGGCTGGCACGGCCGGCGCGGCC
>JAEZJH010000417.1 GCA_023436385.1 Pseudomonadota bacterium | reverse complement strand
CGCTCCCGGGCCTGCCGGTCGTCGATCACCCCGGCGGCGAGGTCGGCGTCGATGGACATCTGCTTGCCGGGGAGGGCGGCGAGGGTGAAGCGGGCGGCGACCTCGGAGACCCGGCCCGAGCCCTTGGTGATCACCATGAAGTTGATCACCAGGAGGATCAGGAAGACGACGAGGCCCACCACCAACTCGCCGCCCACCACGAACCGGCCGAAGGCCTCGATCACGTGGCCGGCGGCCCCGGGACCGGCGCCGCCGTCGAGGAGGATCAACCGGGTGGTGGCGACGTTGAGGGCGAGGCGGAAGAGGGTGGTGAGGAGCAGCAGCGAGGGAAAGACGGAGAAGTCCGCCGCCCGGTGGAGCCCCAGGCCGACCAGGAGCATCAGCACGGAGACGGCGATGTTCAGGCCGAGGAGGGCGTCGAGGAGCGCCGGCGGCAAGGGCAGGATCAGGATCGCCAGGATCCCGACCACCGCGATGGCCAGAAGGCTCTCGGGGGCGAGCCAGGGCCGGCTCCCGGCGGCGACGGACGCGCTCACGCCGCCACCCCGCCGCCGGGGGCGCGCCCGGTGATCCGGTAGACAAAGGCCAGGACCGCGGCCACGGCCTTGTAGGTCTCCGCCGGGATCTCCCGGCCCACCTTGACCTTTCGGTAAAGGAGCCGCGCCAGGGGGACGTTCTCGACGATGGGGATGCCGTTCTCCCGGGCCAGCTCGCGCATCCGTTCGGCCAGCGGGCCCTTGCCCTTGGCGGTGACGCGGGGCGCACGCCCCTCGTCCCGGCGGTAGCGGATGGCGATGGCGAGGTGGGTCGGGTTGACCACGATGGCGTCCGCCTTGGGGACCTCGACCGCGATGCGCGCGCGGGCCAGCTCCCGGTGCCTGCGACGACGGCGGCCGCGGATCAGCGGATCGCCCTCGTCCTCCTTCATCTCCCGCTTCGTCTCTTCCTTGGTCATCCGCATCTTCACGGCGAACCGATGCCGCGCGAGTGCAAGGTCCAGGCCCGCCAGGACGCCCATCGTCGCCAGGACCTTGACGGCGGCGCGGGAGAGCGGTCCGAAGAGGGTCTCGAGCATCGCCCCGGTGTGCGCGTGGACGAGACCGGGCAGCGCCAGGAAATCGGCGCGAATCGAGGTCCAGGCAACCCAGGCCACCGCCACCACCTTGACGATGCCGAGGAGGAGGTCGACCACGCCGTCCTTCCGGAAGATCTTGGTGGCGCCGCCCTGCTTCAGGCGGGCGAGATCCGGGGCGATCAGTTGGGGCCAGAAGCCGCCCCGGGTCTGGAGCAGGCTGGCGATCAGGCCACCCAGGGCGGCGGCGCCGCAGACGGCCAGGGACCAGAGGACGACCGGCACGATCGCCCGGGGGATCTCGCCGCCCTGCCGGGAGCCGGCGGCCTCGAGCCCCACCACGATCAGCCGCTCCAGCGCGGATCCCAGGGGACCGGCGAAGAGGACCAGCCCGGCGATCCCGGCCGCCAGCGAGGCGACCGCCGGCAGGTCGCGGCTCTGGGCGATCTGCCCTTGTTCCCGCGCTTGGTCGAGGCGGCGTTGGGTCGCCGCCTCGGTCTTCGCCTCGGCATCCTCGTCGGCCACGCGGGGCTCCTAGCCGAAGGCCGCCAGCGCCGCCCGGGCGGCGATCGCCGTGGCGGCGGGGGCGACGAGGTAGAGGGCGCCACCGCCGCAGAGGATGGCGATGGAGAAGCCCAGGCTCTGGAGGTTGAGCTGTGGGGCGGTCCGGCCGATGGCGGCGATCAGCACGTGGCCGAAGGTGATCGCCGCGAGGATCGGGAAGGCGATGCGCACCGCCAGGCCGGCGGAGAGGACGCCGTGGGCGATCACCCGCCGGAGCAGCGAGGGGAGATCGACGGCCGCCCCGGGGCCCACCTCGATCACCGAGCGGCAGAGCCAGGCGATCGCCTCGCGGTGGAGGCCCAGTCCCACCGCCACCCCCAGGGCGAGCAGGCCGAAGGCCTGGCCGACGGCGCTGGAGGCGGTGCCGCTGGACGGGTCGATCAGCTGCCCGTAGCCGAGGCCCATGGAGAGGCCGGCGAGGGAACCGGCAGCGGTCGCCGCCTCGAGGACCAGACGGGCGGAGAGTCCCGCCGCCAGGCCGATCGCCGACTCCGCCGCCGCCGCCAGGATCAGGCCGGCGATCGTCTCCGGGGGCGGAAGCGCCGGAGAGCCGGCCCCGACGAACGCGGCCCAGCCGACCACCACGGCGACGCCGAGCCGGATCCGGGCCGGGACGGTGGTGGCCCCGAGGACCGGCGCGGAGAGGCAGAGGGCGGTGGCCCGGAACAGCACCAGGGCGAAGCCCCAGGCGGTGGCAAGGGTGGTCTCCACCGTCAGCCGCCGGCGCCCATCGCCACCACGGCCCGGGCGAAGTAGGCGGCGAAGCGCTCCAGCATCCAGCCGCCCAGGGCCCAGATCACCGCCAGGGCCACCGCGATGCGGGGGAGGAAGCCCACCGCCGTGTCGTTCACCTGGGTGGTGGCCTGGAGGATGCCCAGGGCCAGGCCGGAGGCGAGGAGGGCGAGGAAGAGCGGCCCGCCCACCACGGCGAGGAGTTCCATTCCCTCGCGGAAGAGGGCGCCGGGGAGATCGGGGTTCACGAGAAGCTCCGGGCCAGGGTGCCGATCACCAGGTTCCAGCCGTCGGCGAGGAGGAACACGCCCACCTTGAGCGGCAGGGAGATCATCGTCGGCGGCACCATCATCATGCCGAGCGACATCAGGATCGCGCCGACCAGGAGGTCGATCACCACCAGGGGGATGAAGAGGAAGAGGCCCATCCGGAAGGCGGTGGTCAGCTCGGAGACCATGAACGCGGGCATGGCGATCGACATTGGCACCACGTCGCCACGCTCGGGCCGGGCGCTTCCGGCGATCTCGTAGAAGAGCTGGAGGTCGCCGTCCCGGGTCTGCCGGAGCATGAACTCCCGGAGCGGCGCCGAGGCCCGCTCGATCGCCGCCTCGGTGTCGATGGCGTCGTCGAGGTAGGGCCCCAGCGCCTCCTCGTGGATCCGCGTCGCCGTCGGCGCCATCACGAAGAAGGTGAGCGCCAGCGAGAGGCCGATCACCACCGGGTTCGGCGGGAGCTGCGGCGTGCCCAGGGCCTGACGGAGGAACGAGAGGACGATGACGATCCGGGCGAAGGAGGTGACGGAGACGAGGAGCGCGGAGGCGAAGGAGAGGACGGTGATGAGGAGGAACAGCTTCACCGCCGCGGAGCCGCCGGTGGCGCCGTCGACGTGGATCGCCAGCTCGCCGGCGGCGAGGAGCGGGAGCGCGGCGAGGGCGCTCACGCCACCGTGCCCCGGTGGCCGGCGGCGACCTTCGCCCGGAGCTCCTGGTCCTCGAGGCTCTCCCGGAGCAGCGGCTCGAACTTCGGCACCGGGACCCGGGACTTCTGGAGGCGGAGCCGCCCGAGGATTCCCGGAGCGGCGGTCGCTGGTCGCGCGACGGGGGCCGGCGCCGGAGCGGGCTCCGTCGCGGCGAGCCCGCGTTTCGTGCCGAGGAGGGCGATGCCCGCCTCGCTGGAACCCAGGATCAGCGTCTCCTCGCCGATCCGCGCGACGATCAGGGAGCGCTTGGGCCCGAGGCTCGCCGTCTCGACGATCTGCACCAGCCGGGAGGGCCGGGACTTCCGCCGGGCGAAGAAGAGGGCGACGGCGCCCAGGGTGCCCAGGACGATCGCCGGGAGGGCGACCTCGGGGCCAAGGGCGACCGGGAGGGCGGGCAGAGCGGCCAGGAGCGGGGAGGCGGTGAACAAGGCAGACTCCGGTGCTAGCGCAGGCGAGCGATGCGTTCGGAGGGGCTGACGATGTCGGTGATCCGGACGCCGAACTTGTCGTTGACCACCACCGCCTCGCCGCGGGCGACGAGGCGGTCGTTGACGAGGATGTCGAGGGGATCGCCGGCGAGCTTCTCCAGCTCGATCACCGAGCCGGGCTCGAGCCCGAGGAGATCCTGGATGGTCATCCGGCAGCGGCCGAGTTCGACGGTGACGTCGAGGGGAACGTCGAGGAGGAGATCGAGGCGCCGGGGGGCGGGGGTCGGCTGGGTTTCCATAAGAACTCCGGATCAGGAGACCTTGGCCCGGCCCGCGGGCGCCGGGGCCGCGGGAGCGGGCACGACCGGGGGGGCGGGGAGGGGAGGATCGGCGAGGGGGGCGAGGCCCTGCTCGACGCGAACGGCGAGATTGCCGGCGACGACCAACGGCGCGCCGGCGAGCTTGGGCCGGCCCTGGACGGTGATCGGCAGCGGTTCTCCCTCGGAGGTGGAGAGGACGAGGACGTCGCCGATGTCGAGGGCGAGGAGCCGCTCCAGCGGAACCTGGGTGGAGCCGAGCCGGGCCCGGACCTCCACCCCGACCCGGGACAGCTCCTCGGCCAGGGCCGCGGCGAACCGCGCGTCCCGCTCCGTGGCCAGGCGGGGAGGCGAGGTGAGGGCCTTCTTCGCGGGCTCGACCACGGCGTAGGGGATGGCGAGTTGGAGCCGGCCGGTGATGGCTCCCGCGATCTCGAAGGAGGAGACGATCGCCACCTCGTTCGGCGGGGCGATCACCGCCATCCGCGGATCGGTCTCGAACCGCAGGAGTTCGGGTCGGAAGGGCAGGACCGGCGCCCAGGCGGTGGCCATCGCCTCGGTGAGGATGGTGAGGAGGCGCCGGAGCACCAACCGCTCGACGCCGGTCAGTTCCCGGCGGCCGTCTTCCGGGGCCGGTTCCGGCCGGGCCCGCCGATCGCCCAGGGCCGCGGCGAGGAGCGCCTCCGCCAGGCCGGGCTCGAGGACCGCCACCGCCTGCCCCGAGCCGCCGCCCAGGGCGATCACGCAGACCGTGGCCGGCGGGGCGAGGAGGATGTTGAAGTCGAGGAATTTGAGGAGCGAGGCGGGCGTCGCCGCCACCTTCAGGCTGCAGCGGGTTCGGCCGGTGAGCCCGATCCCCAACAGCGACGCGATCCGCTCGTTGATCGCGTCGAGGGTGGGCATCTGCCCGCGGATGATCCGGTCCTGGCTGGCCAGGTCATAGGGGATCGCCTCGGCTTGCGACTCCTTCGCCGCGGGGGCCACCCGGCCCTCCTGGATCGCGCTCATCAGCGCGGAGACTTCCTCTTCGTCGAGGCTCACGGACACCGTCGGCTCCCGGCTACTGGACCACGAAGTCGGTGATGTAGAGGGCGCGGATCCGGCGGCCCGGGACGAGCTCCTCGAGCTTGCCGAGGAGGGCGGCCTTCGACCGGGCCAGGCCCTCGCTCCCGTGGAGCTCCTCCACGGTGCGGTCGGAGAACCAGGCCAGGAACGCGTCGCGAATCATCGGGAGGTGGGCGGTAATCACCGCCCGATCCTCCTCGGCGAAGAGCTCGAACTCGAGGCCGATGCGGGCATACCGGTCTGCTTCCGGGTTCCGGAGGTGGACGGTGAGATCGGGGAGCCGGAACGTCGGCCCGGGGCCGGGCGCCACTCGCGGATCGGCGCCCCGGTCCTCGGCGGCCGGGGCGGGCACGCCTCCCTGCGGGCGCAACAGGACCGCCGCCAGGATGGCGGCGAGGAATAGGACGTTCACCACCAGGAAGAGCGGTAGGAGCTTGCTCCGTCCCGGCTGGTTGTCGTTGCTCATGCGGCTGGGCCTCCTCGGGCCCGCCAAAGCAAGCGTCGTGCCCCGGGGGCCCGTCAGCGGCCTGACAGCGGCCTGACAGCGGCCCGACCGCGGCCCGACCGCGGCGCTGGCCCGGCGGCAGCGCCGCCTCCGCGGGTCCCCGTTCCGTGCCACGGCGCCGGCGCCGCGTCGTCAGGAACGCGGCGCGCCAACGGCCTGGAATCCGTTGGCGCCGCCCATCGGGCTTGGCCCTGCGAGCCCGCACGCGATTGGGATCTGGGGACGGGCTCTCAGCGAGCCGCCGCCTCGGCGGGATCGTCCGGGCCCAGCTCCACCACCAGGTCGACCCGGCGGTTTCGCTCGCGGCCCTCCGCGGTGTCGTTCGGGGCCACCGGCCGGCCGGAGGCACAGCCGGTGGCGGCGAGGAGGCGCGGCTCGGCGTCGTGGGCCGCCTCGAGGTAGCTCACCACCGTCGCCGCCCGCATCGAGGAGAGGTCCCAGTTGTTGCGGAACCGCTCGGTGCGCACCGGCAGCGGGTCGGTATGGCCCTCGACCCGCAGCGGCCGGTTCAAGGGCAGGAGCTCCTTGGCGATGGCGTCGAGGACCGGGAGGGCCTCGGGGCGGAGCGCGGCCTGGGAGGGATCGAAGAAGGCGTTGGCGCTCATGCGCACCGTGAGGCGCTTGCCCTCGGGGACGATCACCACCGCGGTCGCGCCGCTGGGGGAGAGGAGGGGCGCGAGCCGTCGCTCGAGGCGCCGGCGCAGGGCCTCCACCGCCGGCTCGCCGACCGAGCCGACCCCGCCGCCGCCGGTGGTCTCCACCAGCGCGCCGCCCTCCGCCACCGGGCCGTCGAAGATCGGCAGCTCGCCGATGCCCCCGGTGCCCTTGAAGTGGAGCGCGAAGCGGATCGACTGGGACACCTTCACCAGCCGGGCGTTGTCGACCCGGCTGACCGCGTACATCACCACGAACACGGCGAAGAGCAGCGTCACCAGGTCGGCCCACGAGACCATCCAGCGCTCGTGATTGACGTGCTCCTCCGGCTCGCGCTTCCTCGCCATGCTAGGCCGCCGCCTTCGCCGGTCCGGCCAGGCCGGCCTGGGCCCGGAGCTTCTCCTCGAGCACCCGCGGGTTGAGGCCTTCCTGGATGGCGAGGACGCCCTCGGCGATCAAGCTCTTCCGGTCCCGCTCGAGGCCGAACTTCCGCTTCAACTTGTTGGCCAGGGGGAGCAGGACGAGGTTGGCGAGTCCGACGCCGTAGACCGTGGCCACGAAGGCGACCGCGATGCCCGGGCCGAGGGCCGAAGGGTCGTTGAGGTTGTTCATCACGTGGATCAGGCCCAGCACCGCCCCGAGGATCCCGATGGTGGGCGAGAAGCCGCCGCCCGCCTCGAGGACCTTGGCGGCGATCGCCTTCTCCTCGTAGTCGGCGTGGATCTCCCCTTCGAGCGAGTCCCGGGCCACCGTGGCGTCGACGCCGTCGACGAGGAGGCCGACCGCCCGGGCCAGGAAGGGGTCCTCGATCGCGGGAAGCTTCGCCTCGAGGGCCAGGACGCCGTCCCGGCGCGCCACTTGCGCCAGCTCGACCACGGTGGCGACCAGCACTTCCACGGAGACGGCCCGGTCGACGAACGCGAACTTCACGAGCTTGGCGGTCCGGGTCAGGTCCCGCAGCGGGAAGGAGACCAGCACCGCGCCGGCGGTGCCGCCGCCGATGATCAGCGCCGCCGTGAGCTGCATCAGCGCGGCGGTGTGACCGCCCTCGAGGATGTTCCCCAGGAGGATCGCGGCAATCCCGATGACGATCCCGAGGATGGTGGTGATGTCCATCTCCGCCTAGCCTTTCGCCGCCGCCGCGCCGCCGACCACCAACGCGGCGGGATCGCCCAGCACCCGCCGCCGGAAGGCGACGATCCGTTCGAGCACCTCGCCGACCGACTCGCGGACCCACACGCGCGCCCCGGTGGTGAGGGTGACGAGCGTGTCCGGCGTCTCCTCGAGGCTGACCACCAGGTCCTCGTTCAGCCAGAACTCCCGGCCGTCGAGCCGACAGAGGAGGATCATCGCTTGAGGGCGATCAGCTCGCTGAGGAGCTGGTCGGCGGTGGTGATGGTCTTGGAGTTGGCCTGGAAGTTCCGCTGGGCGGAGATCATCTGGACGAACTCCTGGGCCAGGTCGACGTTCGAGGCCTCCAGGGCACCGGCGACCACGGCCCCGCGGCCGCCCTGGCCGGCGATCCCGATCGTCGGCTCGCCGGCGGCGGGTACGGCGTTGAAGAGGTTCCCACCGACGCGCTCGAGCTGGTCGGCGGCTGGGAAATCGGCCACCGCCACCTGGCCCAGGTTCCGGGTCTGGCCGTTGGTGAAGGTGCCGATGACGTTTCCCTCGGAGTCGACGTTCACCGAGGCCAGGGTGCCGGCGGCGTGGCCGTTTTGGCTCTGGAAGGTGGTCGCGGAGGTGCTGGCGAAGGAGGTGATTCCCCCAAGGCCGGTGCCCCCGTCGGCGAGCGCATCGCCGAAGTTGAAGTCCACCTCCTGCGGACCGGTGGCACCCAGGGGGTTCAGGACCACCGAGCCGTCGTAGGAGAGGAGCTTGCCGTCGCTGTCGAAGGAGAGGGTGCCCGATCCCACCTCCTCGGCGAGACCGGCGGTGCCGCCCTCGAGCCCGCCCCCGTCGGTGAGGGCGTGCCACTCCCAGCTGCCCTCGTCGGTGCGTTTGAAGAAGATGTCGACCTGGTGGGCCTTCCCGATCGAGTCGTAGACCGTCACCGCGGTGGAGAAGTTCGAGGTCTCGGTGGGCCGGGTGAGGTCGAAGTCCTCGTCGAGGATCGTCGCGTCCGACTGCAGGTTGGCCTGGATCGACGCCTTCGAGGTCGCGAGCGGCGCGGACGAGGCTTCGCCCAGGACCAGGTCGCCGAGGACGCTGGTGATCCGGCCGCTCGGGTCCGCCTGGAAGCCCTGGACCCGGAGGCCGTCGAGGGTGGCCAGGCAGCCTTCCTTGTCGAGGGTGAACTGGCCGGCGCGGGTGTAGTACTGGCCGGCGACGCCGCCCTGGACGCCCTTCACCAGGAAGAACCCCGGCCCCTGGAGCGCCAGATCGGTGGCGTTCCCCGTGCCCAGCAGGGATCCCTGGGTGAGCAGGCGTTGGACCGCCTGGACCCGGCTGCCGATGCCCACCTGGCCGCTCCCGCCGATCAGGCTCTGGGCGAGGGTGTCCTCGAACGCCAGCCGGCTCCCCTTGAAGCCGATGGTGCTGGCGTTGGCGATGTTGTCGCCGATCACGGAGAGTTCCTGGCTCGAGGCCTGGAGCCCGCTCGTGCCCACGTAAAGCGAAGAGAAGAGGCTCATGGTTTCCTTTCAGGCCTCGCCGACCGGAATGGCGGGAGAGGTTTCGACGATCTCGAGGATGTCGGAGAGCTTCACCTTGCGGCCGTCGACCAGGAGTTCGGGATAGCCGTTGGCGAAGGAGACGCCCGTCACCCGGCCCCGGCCCCGGGGTTCGACGTCCACCGCGTTCCCCCGTTCGTCGGCGGCCACCAGCTTCACCGTGTAGTCGCCGGCGGGGAGCGGCACTCCCGCCTCGTCGCGCCCGTCCCAGGCGACCTGGAAC
>JAEZJH010000406.1 GCA_023436385.1 Pseudomonadota bacterium | reverse complement strand
GCCTGTGGCGGCGGCGGCGAGCTCGCCCGCGTGGGCGATGGCGGTTCCGGCGCCGCGGGCGGCGATCCCGGCGGAGCCGGCGGAGCGGGAGGGACCGGCGGGACGGGCGGGACCGGCGGCGACGGCTGGGCCTGGCCGACCCTGGAGACCGAGGTCCCGCTCTGGGAGCTGTCGTACGCGCCCGAGTGGCAGGCGGTCCTCGACGACCTCTCCCGCGGCAAGGAGTACGTGCCCGGGTGGCTCGCGGCGCCCGGCTACACCGGGGAGGTGCGGCTCCGCCACCGGGGCGACGGGGCCCGCTACCACCCGAAGCTCTCCTGGAAGATCGAGTTCCCGGCGGGCGTCGAGTACGGCGGCCGGAAGAAGCTGAACCTGATGGCCGAGTGGCTCGATCGCGGCTTCTTCACCGACAAGTTCCACTACGACGTGATGGCCGCGGCCGGCGTCCCCGCGCCCCGGGCCCGCTACGTGCGCCTCGCCGTGAACGGCGCGAACCAGGGCGTGTTCGTCGAGGTCGAGCAGGTGGACAAGCGGTTCCTCGCGGCCCGGGGGCTCGACCGGGACGCGTCGATCTACCGCTCCGGCGCGAACGACGAGGAGCTGGACCCCTCGCCGCTCGAGAGCTGGCAGTGGCCCTGGGACAAGAAGACCAACGAGGAGGAGCCCTGGGACGAGATCTTCGCCCTCGAGGCGCGGATGACCGGGACCTCCGAGGCGGAGTTCGCGGCGATGCTCGAGACGGAGCTCGAGCTCGACCTCTACCTCCGTTACCTCGCCGCCTGCCTCCTCATCGGCTACCAGGGGCAGGACCAGGCCGGGAACTACTACGTGAAGCCGCCGCGAGGCCGGTGGCTGGTGGTCCCCTGGGACCTGAACAACGCCACCGATCTCTTCTACCGGCTCGACGATCCGGAGCAGTCGCTCCACGAGACCCGCTCGATCTTCCAGTCGAGCGCCTACGATCCCTACCTGCAGCGGCAGTTCGAGAACGGCGTCCGGCGCCTGGGGCCGACCTACCGCAACGTCTGGTCCGTCCCGAACACGC
Source organism: Pseudomonadota bacterium (assembly GCA_023436385.1). Lineage (GTDB taxonomy): Bacteria > Myxococcota > Myxococcia > Myxococcales > Vulgatibacteraceae > JAEZJH01. The sequence continues at coordinate 1,681 of JAEZJH010000406.1, read as the reverse complement.
GGATCTGGGATCGGCCCGAGCTCCGGAACCGGCTCCTCGATTACCTGGAGGAGTTCCTCTCCACCTTCTTCACCGAGGAGGAGGCGGGGGCCCGGGTGGCGGCGCTCTGGGAGCTGGTCGGCGCGCACGTCGCCACCGATCCCCACCTCGAGGAGGGCGACGATCGGCGGGCGCCGTCGTTCCTCGCGGAGTGGATCGCGGCGCGGCGGACCTTTCTGCTCGCGGAGCTTCCGAAGGCCCGGGCCCACGGCACGGCCGGTCCGAAGCTGGTCGAGGTCGATCCGCACGGCGGCTGGTTGGCGATCCACAACCCCGGCCCGGCGCCGCTCGAGCTCCGCGGCCTCACGGTGACCAACCGGCTCCGGGATCCGTTCCGACACCCGCTGCCGGCGGGGCTGGTGGTCGCCCCGCAAGCGACGCTGGTCCTCTGGGCCGACGGGAACGCGGCGGCCGGGGCCGATCACCTTCCGTTCCGCCTCGATCCCGCCGGCGGCGAGCTCGGGCTCTACGACGGGGTGAACCGGCACGGGGTGCTCGACCTGCACTACTACCCGGCGATCCCGGCCGGCCAGACCGAGCGGCGGGAGCCGCTCGACTCCGAGACGTGGGTGATCGGGACGCCGCGCGAGCGTCCTGGATCGCTTTAGCCGTCGCTTCGCGCCGGCGCCGCCGACAGCTCGGGCCGGCTGCCGCGCCGGGCGAAGATCACCAGGGTGAGGATCACCGATCCCACCAGCACCGCGCCGGCCACGTGGAAGGGCGAGGCCTCGCCGGCCAGGTCGAACAGCGTGCCGGCGGCGATCGGCCCGAGGATCCGCGCCAGGCTCCCCATGCTCTGGTTGGCCCCGAGGATCCCGCCCAGGTTGTGGGGCTCGGCCTGCTTCGAGACCAGGCTCGAGAGCGCCGGCGCCTGGATCCCGTGGCCCAGCGCCAGCACCCCGAGGGCGAGGAGCAAGCCGGGGAGATCGGTCGCGGAGGGGACGAAGAAGAGCCCAATCGCGAGGAGCGCGGTGCCGGCGACGAGCAGCGCCGGCTCGCCGATCCGCTTCTGGAGCGGATGGACCAGGCCGCCCTGGACCACCGCCAGGACCACGCCGATGAAGCCGAAGAGGTAGCCGTTCTCGGCGACGCCGAAGCCGAAGCGCTTCAGCGTGTAGAGGCCGAAGGTCGCCTCGAGCTGCGAGAAGCCCAGGGTGGTGAGGAAGAAGAGCGCGAACAGGAAGGGCAGGAGCGGATGCGCCAGCGAGGTCTTGAAGGTGGCGAGGCGCGACACCCGCACGGACGCGGCCTTCGCCCGGCGCTCCTTGGGCAGGGACTCCGGGAGGAGGAACCAGGCGAGCACCAGGTTGAGGGCGGAGAGCGCCGCGGCGCCCAGGGCCGGCGCGGTCCAGCCGAAGCTCGCCAGGAGCCCGCCGATCGCCGGCCCCAGCACGAAGCCCATCCCGAAGGCGGCGCCGATCATCCCCATCCCCCGGGCCCGCTTCTCCGGCGGGGTGACGTCGGCGATGTAGGCCTGGGCGGTGCCGAGGTTCGCGTTGGCGATGCCGGCGAAGGTCCGGGCCACGAAGAGGATCCACAGCTCTTGGGCCGAGGCGAAGAGGAGCATCGCCAACACGCTGGCGGCGATCGAGACGAGGAGGACCGGCCGTCGGCCGACGCGATCGGAGATCCGCCCCCACAC
>JAEZJH010000390.1 GCA_023436385.1 Pseudomonadota bacterium | reverse complement strand
GGGGGCGCGGGCCCCGGTTCGGGGGTGGCCCCGGAAGGAAGGATGCGGGGTCGGGTCGGACGGAGGTCGAAGCCGCGCATGCAGGGAGAGATCACCTTCCTCAGCCGGGAGAGCGTCCGGGAGTACTTCCAGGGACTGGTGGCGGAGGCCCGGGCCAACCAGCACGTGCGGGTGGAGGATCCCACGGAGGGGTACGTGGTCGACCTCCTCGCCGCCTTCACCGACGCCGGGCGGCTGTGGACCCGGGACGAGGAGGGCAACCTCCACCTCGAGCCGCTCGCCCTGATCCTGAAACGGGCCCTGGAGGAGGGGCGGGCCGGGAGGGCCCGGGAGCTTCGTCGGCTGGGCGACGTGAGCCTCTACCTCTCCGGCTTCTTCTCCGACCACCTGGAGCGCCGGATCGTCGACCTCCGCTACTACCGGGACATGGGCCACCTCGCCTACTCGTCGCTGGCCCGCCTCCTCGCCGGGCGCCGGGGCTCCGCCCACGCCCGGGTCTTCGCGGAGCTGGCCGACCAGTTCGCCCCGCTGGTCGACGTCCTCAACGAGGTCTCGGAGCGGCTCGCCCTCTCCAGCCAGCAGGGCGTGCTCCGGCTCTACGAGCGGTTCCTGCGCACCGGTTCGGCCCGGCTGGCCCGGCTCCTCGCCGCCCAGGGGGTGGCGCCGGCGTTGGTGAAGCCGCGAGGGCTCCAGTGACGCGCCCCGGGGTCCTCGGGCGGCTGCAGACGGAGCTGGAGGCGCTCCACGCCGTGGAGGCCGGGGGGAGGGTGGAGGACTTCCTGGTGAGCGAGGGGGCGCTGGTGCGGCTGGGCGTCGCCCGGCCCCGGGCGCCGGAGCAGGTGCTGGTGCTCGAGGGCGACGACGAGCTCTCGCTCGCGGTCTACCTGGACGAGCAGGTTCTCGCCACCCTCGGGGAGATTCGGGCCGACCCCCGGGCGCTCCTCGCCCGCGGGCTTCGGGTCTTCTCCCTGGCCCTCGAGGGCGTCTCCCACTTCCTCTACCTCGCCCACCGGGCGGCCGCGGGGCGACGGGTCTCGCTGCTCGAACTGGAGTTGCAGGCGGAGATCGACAAGTTCGCGGTGGCCTCGCTGCACCTGGCCCGGGCCGGGCGACGGGACCGGCTGCCGGCCCTGCTCCGGCGGCTCTTCGACGAGGTGAGCTACCTGCCGCACCTCGACGGCGAGGAGCTCGAGCGGTACCGGACCGCGAACCGGCTGGCCCGGGACTACTGCCGCTCCCTCCTGCCCCTCGTCGCCGGCGGCCGGATCGAGGCCTTCCTCCAGGAACTCCGCCGGGTCTTCCGCCTCGGGGCGGGGGAGAAGCTGGGCCATCTGACCGCGTGACCGGCATCGCCGGTGGTAGACTGCCGCGCTCGCGCCGGCGTGCCGCCGGCGGAGTGGCGGAGGAACGAAACGTGCCGAAGGGTGAGCTGCCGGTGGGAGCGTCGGGCATCGCGACGCGGGTGATCCAGGAGTCCGACCTCGCGACCAAACTCGCCGCCGAGCCGGGGGACAGCTTCCCGGCGACCCTCTCGACGACGCGCCTGGTGGGGCTCGTGGAGCTCGCGGCCTCCCGGGCGCTCAAGCCGATCCTGGAGAAGGGCGAGGCGTCGGTGGGCACCGGCCTCTCCCTGACCCACCTGGCGCCGACGCCCCAGGGGACCCACGTCCGGGCCCGGGCCCGCTTCACCGGCCGGGACGGCGACGCCTACGTGTTCGAGATCGCCGTGGAGGACGAGGGCGGGGAGATCGCCCGGGCGGAGCACCGGCGGGTGGTGGTCGAGGCCGCCAAGTGGCTCGACGAGGCCCGGCACCGGCAGGGCTGATCGAGGACCGGAGCCGTCGCCGGGCCGGCTTCCCGAGGCCGGCCGGCAGGAACGACGAAGCCCCGCCGGTTCGGCGGGGCTTCGTTGGTTCGGGCGCGAGGTCCGCGCTAGGCGCGGCCGCCGGTGGACGGCGGCGGGATCGCCCGGAGCACCGTCGGGCCCACCGGCTTGTCGAAGCGGCCGGTGAGGGCGTCGCGGACGTCGCGATCGAAGCGGACCTTCCCGGTGGCGACCTCGCGGAGCGAGAGCACCGCGGGCTTGTTCTTGCCCGGGTCGAGAAGCGGCCGGGCGCCGGCCATCAGCTGGCGCGTCCGCTTGGTCGCCAGAACCACCAGGGCGAACCGGTTGTCGACCAGCGGGAGGCAATCTTCGACGGTAACTCGGGCCATTCCCCTTCCTTCCTTCGGTTCTCCGCCCGATCCGGCGCGGAACCAGCGTAACAACAACGCCCCCGGGCGGCCCGTCAACCGGGCCGGACCGGGTCACTCGGCGGGCGTGGCCTCCGGGGCCGGCGCCGGCGGGGTCTCCTCGACATCGGCGATCCGCGCCGGCAGCTCGTCGACGCGCGTCTTGTCGACCAGCGCCACCCGGGGTGAGCCGGCGGCCTGCACGTGGACCCGCTCGCCCTCGACCGAGCCGACGAAGAGGCGGGCCAGCTCCTTCCCCGCTGCGTCCTTCACCACCAGGGTGCGCCGGGGCCGGTCGAGGCCATACTTGGCCGGGTCCTTCACGTTCTCGTCGACCCAGGCGGCGGCCTTGAGGTTGGCCAGGCCGTAAAGGGTGGAGTTGAGCTTCCGGCGCTTGGCCGGCCCGGTCCGCGGGGCGACCAGCGTGAAGC
>JAEZJH010000356.1 GCA_023436385.1 Pseudomonadota bacterium | reverse complement strand
GGCCCTGGGCACGGCGTTCGCCTCCCGCTACCGCGAGGACGGCCGGGTCACCGTCTGCTACTTCGGGGAGGCGGCGGTGAACCAGGGGGCCTTCCACGAGGCCCTGAACATGGCGGTGCTCTGGAAGGTCCCGGCGATCTTCATCTGCGAGAACAACCGCTACGGGATGGGGACGCCGATCGACGTCTCCTCCGCGGTCACCGAGGTCTACAAGCGCGCCGCCGCCTACAACATGGCCGGCGAGGCGGCGGACGGGATGGACGTCCTCGCCATGTACGACGCGGTGAAGCGGGCCGCCGACAGGGCCCGGAGCGGCGGCGGCCCGACGCTGCTCGAGGCCCGCACCTACCGCTTCCGCGGCCACTCGATGTCCGATCCGGCGGTGTACCGGACCCGGGACGAGGTCGACCGGGAGCGGCTGAACGATCCGATCCCGCGCCTCCGGCGCCACATGACGGACCGCGGCGTCCTCGCCGATCCGGAGTTCGATCGGATCGACGAGGAGATCGACCGCGAGGTCGACGAGGCGGTCCGCTTCGCCGACGAGTCGCCGTGGCCGGACCCGTCGCAGCTCTACGCCGACGTCTACGCGAATCCGATCAACCCCCAGGAGCTCGAGTAAATGAGGACGATCACCTTCCGCGAGGCGATCAACGAGGCCCTCGACGAGGAGTTGGCCCGCGATCCCGACGTGTTGCTGATGGGCGAGGAGGTCGGCGCCTACAACGGCGCCTACAAGGTCTCGAAGGGCCTCCTCGACAAGTACGGCAAGAAGCGGGTGATCGACACCCCGATCTCGGAGCTGGGCTTCGCCGGCGCCGGGGTGGGGGCGGCGATGGCCGGGCTCCGGCCGGTGGTGGAGTTCATGACCTGGAACTTCGCCATCCTGGCGATGGACCAGGTGGTCAACACCGCCGCGAAGATGCGCTACATGAGCGGCGGCGCCCTGAAGTGCCCGGTGACCTTCCGCGGTCCGAACGGCTCGGCCCACTCCCTGGCCGCCCAGCACTCGCAGTGGTTCGAGGGGCAGTACGCGTACTTCCCGGGGCTGAAGGTGGTGGTCCCCGGGACCCCCGCCGACGCCAAGGGCCTCCTGAAGAGCGCGATCCGGGACGACGACCCGATCTGCTTCATGGAGAGCGAGACGATGTACGCGTGGAAGGGCGAGGTCCCGGAGCAGAACGGCTCCGAGCTCCTGATTCCAATCGGCAAGGCCGACGTGAAGCGGGAGGGCACCGACGTCACCCTGGTCGCCTGGGGGATCCAGCTCCGGATGGCGATGGAGGCCGCCGACGAGCTGGCGAAGGAGGGGATTTCCGCGGAGGTCGTCGATCCCCGCACCATCCGTCCGCTCGACGAGGCGACCATCGTCCGCAGCGTGCTCAAGACCGGCAACTGCGTGATCGTCGAGGGCGGCTGGGGCTACTACAACGCTGGCGCCCAGATCTCCGACGTCGTGCAGCGGGGCGCCTTCGACGCCCTCGACGGCCCGGTGCTCCGGGTCTCCGGCGCCGACGTCCCGATGCCCTACTCGATGCCCCTCGAGAAGCTCGCCCGTCCCGACGTGGGGACGGTGGTGCGAGCGGCGAAAACGGCCCTTCACCGCGTCTGATCGGAAAAGAGAGACATGGCCAGCGCGATCCAGATGCCGAAGCTCTCCGACACGATGACGGAGGGCACGATCCAGAAGTGGCTGGTGAAGGAAGGCCAGCAGGTCTCCGCGGGCGATCCGATCGCCGAGGTGGAGACCGACAAGGCGACCCTGGAGATGGAGGCCTACGAGTCGGGCACCATCCTCAAGATCCTGGTGGGCGACGGCGGCACCGCCGGCGTCGGCGGGCCGATCGCGGTGATCGGCAAGGCCGGGGAGGACTGGGAGGCGGCGGTGGGCCCGGCGGCCAAGGTGCTCGAGGGGCCGCAGCGGGCGGAGGCGCCGAAGGGCGCGCCGGCTCCTGCCGCCACCCCGACCCCGGGCGGCAAGAAGCCCGAGGGCGTCACCGCGGTGCTGATGCCGAAGCTCTCCGACACCATGACCGAGGGCACCATCCAGAAGTGGCTCAAGGCGGAGGGGGAGACGGTGAAGACCGGCGCGCCCCTCGCGGAGATCGAGACCGACAAGGCCACCCTGGAGATGGAGGCCTACGTCGGCGGGACGGTGCTGAAGATCCTCGTCCCCGATGGCGGCAACGCCAAGGTGGGCGGGACGATCGCGGTGATCGGCCAGCCGGGCGCCGACTGGCGGAAGGCGGCCCTGGCCCAGGAGCGGGCGGAGGAGCAGCCCCACGCCGCCGGCGAGGCGATCCACGAGCGGCAGGCGGCGATGCCGAAGATCCCGGAGGAGCAGCCGGGGAAGGGCGACAAGGTGATCTGGAAGCCGTCCCGGCCCTGGGGCACCGACGTCCGGGAGCCGCCGATGGAGCGGCACAACGAGGCGGCGATGCGTCCGATGGTGGCGAAGGTCCAGTACCAGCCGGGGATGGTTGCCGGGGAGATCATGGGCGTCACCTTCGGCTTCGGCGGCGGACTGGCGACGGCGCTGAAGCCGCTGCCCCGGACGGACGGCGTGCGGGTGCGGGCGACGCCGCTGGCCCGCAGGCTGGCGGAGGAGCGGGGGATCGATCTCGCCACCGTGGGCGGCTCCGGTCCCGGCGGCCGGATCGTCCGGGCCGACGTCGAGGGCGCCAGGCCCACGCCGCTCCGGGCGGTGCCGGCTCCGGC
>JAEZJH010000177.1 GCA_023436385.1 Pseudomonadota bacterium | reverse complement strand
GCACGGTGGTGAGCGCCGCCCTGGTGGGCGTGTTTCTCTCCCGCAGCGTCGGCGGCTACCTGGGCGGCTCCCTGGGATGGAGGGGGATGTTCGGCGTGGTGGCGGCGTTGATGTTCGGGCTCGCCGCCCTCCTGGCGCGGCTGCTTCCCCGCTACCGCCCCGCCGAGCGCCTCTCCTATCCCCGACTCCTCGCCTCGGTCTGGGAGCTGTTCCGGGCCCTGCCCGAGCTGCGGGCGATCGCGGTCACCGGCGCGCTGGTCTACGCGGCGCTCTCCGTGTTCTGGGCCACCCTGGCGTTCCACCTGCAGGAAGCGCCGTTCCTGGCGGGGCCGCAGGCGGCGGGCCTCTTCGGCCTCCTCGGCGCCGCCGGGGCGGTCTCCGCGAACCTCGCCGGCCGGTACCTCGACCGCATCGGCGCCCGGGTCCTGGTGCGCGGCTCGGCCGCGGTAATGCTCGTCGCCTACGGGGTCTTCGCGGCGTGCGGTGCCACCTGGGCCGGTCTCGTCGTCGGGCTCGCCCTCCTCGACCTGGGAGCGCAGGCGGCGAGCGTCTCCAACCAGAGCGAGATCTACAAGCTCCACCCCTCGGCGCAGACCCGCTTGAACACGATTTACAAGATCTTCTACTTCGCCGGCGGCGCCGCCGGCTCGTCGCTGGGCGCGATCGCCTGGGCGGGGTTCGGCTGGAACGGCGTGTGTGTGGTCGGCGCGGCCTTCCTGGTCACCGCCCTGGCGTGGGACTTCCTCCGGGTTCCCGGCGCCGCGCGCGGGCGTTCGGCGTTGCCGTTCGGAGCCTGAGGTCGCGGGACACCGGGGCGGGACCGGCGACCGGAGGGCCGGCCCGGCGCCGTGCCGAGGGTCAGCCGCCGCAGGTCAACGGTTCGAGGCAGCCGCATTCCATCACACCGTCGGTGCGGTCCGTGCAGACGGGCAGGTCGCCGCCCAGGGAAGCGGAGAGGACCTCCCAGGTCATGCACGCGTCCGGGCCATCGCCGAAGATGTCGGGGATGCACGGCGGGACGGGGGCGGTCGTGCCGTCGAGGGGGGTCAGCTTGCCGCCCGTGCACGGGCCGGGGGTGCCGTTGGGGCAGAGGTTGGCGGACGTGGTCGTGCCGAGGTCCGTCGCCGTGTACCGGAAACGGTATTCGGCGCAGGCGAGGTCGGAGTAGCCCCAGCAGCCGGAAGCCGCGGAGACGCGCGCCCCCGTGAAATCCGCGTTCTGGAGCTCGGCGCCGGCGAAGGTCGCGCCCTGGAGGTGGGCGCCGGTGAAGCGGACGTCCCGGAGTTCGGTGGCCGGGTCGTCGAACCGCGCGCCCACCAGCATCGCCCTGGAGAACCGGGCACCCTCCAACTTGCACTGCCGGAAGTCCAGCCCCGCGTAGACGCCGCCGGCGAAGACCGCGGAGGTGGCGATCGCCCCGGTGAGGGTCGCCGAGGGGCCGTAGAAGTAGGCGAAGCTGAGGTCGGCGCCGGTCATCCGGACGTTGTCGAGGCGGGCGTTGCGGAGGTACGCGTAGGCGAGGGTGGCGTTGCGCGCGCCGGCCGTCGCGCCCAGGGGGCCCAGTGAGGCGCCGGTGAGGTCGGCGCCCTCGAGGTTGGTCCCCGCCAGCGAGGCGCCGGCCAGGTTGGCTCCGGCGAAGGAGGACGGGGTCCCACCGCTCCCGTCTTCCCCGTCGGCGATCCCGAAGTTCACCCGGGTGAGGATGGCGCCCTCGAGGTTCGCGTTCTCCGCCCGGACGCCGCGGATCGACAGCGGCGTGCCGGCGGCGACCAGGCCCGGGTACGAGCCGGAGGTGAGCACGAGCCCGTCGAGGTTCGGCGCCTTGTCCAGGTCGAGGAGGGTGACTCCGCTGAGGTCGAGGCTCCGCCAGTCGTCCCGGGGCAGCATCGCGATGGGCAGCTTGGCCCCGGCCAGGTTCGTCTTCTCGCAGCGATACCGGGCGCCCTCCACCGTGTACTCCGTGTCCCAGGTGGCGGGTCCGGCGATCACCAGGGAGCTCCGCCCGGAGGCATTCGGCTCGCCGGTATCGAGGCCGGCCAGCTGCGCGCAGCCGAGGTGCGTCCGGTCGATCACCGCCTGGCGGAGGCTGGCGCCGGCGAGGTTGGCGTGGCCGAGCCGGGTGCCGACCAGCACCGCTCGGTCGAGGTTGGCGTTCGTGAGGTCGGCGGCCACCAAGTGGTGGTCCGTCAGGTCCTCGCCGGACAGGTCGATGCCGGCCAGGTTGCACTCGTTGCACGCCCGGGTGGTGATCAGGGTGACGCGGTTCCAGCCCGCGAGGCGCCAGGGCTGGACCGACGACACCGTTCCCCGGCCGGCGGAGAAGGGGTCGTTCCGGTCCGGCAAGTACAGGTACTGGCCGCTGCTGGGATCGGACGCGGACCCGGTGTAGCGGTAGCGCGCGTCCACGCGCGTGCTCTTCCCGGCGAGGCCGCGGTCGTGGAAGAGGACCACGAAGGTGTCGTCGCCCGGCAGGACCACGCCTTCGATCTTGTCCTCGAACCCGAGGCGGGAGAGGTCGCGGCAGACGCTGTTCACCACCACGGCCTGGGCGCAGGTGGTGTCGCCCACCGCCAGGTTCTGCGGGCCGAGGAGGAGGACCTCGCCGGGTCCCGGCGGCTCGAGGTTCAGCTCGGGATGGGCGTTGTAGACCTCCGCCGGCGTGAGGTTCGTACCCGGGGCGCGGCACCAGAGGCCGGCCCTCTCGGCGCGGCAGGTGTCGATCGCGTCGCCGGTGGCCGGGTTGACGGCGACCGAGGGGGTGGCGCTCCGCTTCAGGGCCAGGAGCGGGGGCGTGGTCGCGGTCGGATCGCGGGCGTAGGCGTAGCCCATGGGCAGGCAGCGATCCGCCGGGGAGGCGTCGAGGTTTTCGTAGAGGACCGGGAAGCCCCCGTAATCGGGCTCCGAATACAGGATGGCCTGGGTCCCCGGACCGAGGGCGACCCCGCCCACCCGGCGGCCGACGGCGGCGCAGCTTGCCTCCAGGAGCGCCATTGGTGCGCGGGAGGACGGCGGGCAGGCGGTGCGACCGCTGTGGAACCGGGACTGGGGGATGGCGGCGGCCTGGCCCGGCCCGAGCCGGAGCTGGCCGTGGGGGACCAGTTCGCGGAAGCCGTCGCAGGCCGGCAGGATCGGGTCCGGTTGGAACCACGAGGTCCGGCAGTCCTCCTGGACCTGGTCGCACCACTCCTGCCGCCACCGCGGCACCGCCGCGGCCATCGTCGGATCGTCGCGGTCCGGGTCGTAGTTACTGCTTCCGAAACACGTTGCCCAATCGTTCCGGAGGAACGTCCCATCGGGATCGACGTCCCACAGCGCCTCGCAGGCGGCCGCGGCGTTCGTTCCCGTGCAGCGGTCGAGCTCGTCATCGAAACAGCCCTCGGCGTCGAGCGGATCGCATTGGTTCTTGGGGGTGTGGTGGCAGTCGTTCGTGTAGCAGAGCAGTTCGTCCGTCTGCCAGGGGCCGTGGATGGTGCAGCCGCTGGGAATATCGTCGTAGTGCTGCGGGATGATCGGCCCGTGATTGGCCTGCAGGGGCGACGTCCGCGCCGAGCCCAGGAGCGGCGCGTCGACTCCCAGGACCGGACGAACGAAGGCCAGGCTCCCGGCCGCCTCCGTGTCGCCGCTGACGATTTTCAGGACGTGGTCACCCGCCCCGAGTTCGAAGGTCCGGCAGTCGCCGCGCCCGACCGCGCCCAGCTCCGCGCCGTCGGGACCGACCACCTCCACGCGCTCCGGCTGGCCGTCGCCCGCGCCCACGCAGAAGGTGTGGGAGACCGGATCTTCGAAATGGAGGGGCACGAGGTCGACGCCCGCCGCCCCCGTGTCCGCGTGGGGATGGGCCCCTCCCTCCAGCCGAAGGACGGCGGTGTCCGAGGGCCGTATCCGCATGGTCGGGTCCGAGGTGAAGTGGCGCTCGTGGAAGACCCGGGGGCGCCCCTCGATCGCCGGCCGCTCCTCGCCGGGGGTCGCCTCGCGCCGCTCGTCCCGGCAACCCGCCACCAGGACCAGGAGGGCCGTCAGCCCGGCCGGGATGGTTCGGAAATTCATAACAGGCCTCCGGCCCGGATCAGGCGGGCACCCACAGGCCGAGGGTCGGCTCCGCGCCGGCCGGCCCGGGGACGGTCTCGTAGTTGAGGGTGAAGACGTTCCGGAAGGCGTCGACGGCGAGACGGGCCGCGGCCATTCCCGTGGTCCGGGCGAGCCAGGTCCCGTCGGGCTCGTAGAGGTCGAGCCGGTAGTCCGCGGCGGTGGCGCCCGTGCCCGCGTGGGAGAGCACGTAGACGTAGTCCTCGCCCTCGACGGCCAGGTCCAGGGGCACCACCGGCTCCGGGTCGGCGACCAGCGGGAAGCTGGTCCCGCCGGCAAACGGCGCGAGCACCGAGCCGCCGACGTCGAAGGCCGACACCCGCCGGTTCCCGCTCTCGAGGACGAGGACCATGCCGTCCTTCCGGACTGCCAGGGCGACGGGGCCGTTCAGGAGGCCCTTGCGGCTGCCGATCCCGGCGGCGAGCCGCGCGGAGGGCGCCAGTGCGTCGGGAACGGGGTCCGCGGTGAGGTCGGCGATCTCCAGCTTGCCGCGGAGGCGCGAGACGGCGACGAGCTTGCCGTCGGGGTGAAGGGCCACCGCGTCGGGCGGACCGGAGAGACACGCCACGGCCTGGCCGCCCCCGAAGGACAGGCTCCCGTCGAGGGCGATCCGGCGGACGAGGTAGCGGGTGGTCCCGTCGATGCGCACGGGCTCCACGAAGGCGTGGTGGCCGTTTGCCGGTCCGTGGAGGTCGTAGGCCACGGCCACGCCCGGGTAGGCCCACCGGCAGGGAGACCGGCGGAGGAAGCTCTCGGGACCGCCGACGGCGTTGCCGGTGAGGGAGAGGTGCTGCACCGAGCGGAGCTGCCCGCCGCCGCCCGCCCCGCCGCAGGCGGGCTCCGTGCCCCCGGACAGCCACACGTAGGCCGCGGCCTTGGCGCGCTGGCTCAGGGTGAGGCCCAGGGCCGCGCACATTCCCGGCCCGGTGTCGGCGCAGTCGAGGCTCGCCTTCGTCGCCGTGGGGACGGGCGGGGGGACCTCGTGGCCGTTTTCGTCGACGGCGGCGAGCCAGCGGTGGGTCCCATCCACCACGCCGATCTTGTCCTTCTGCCGGTAGGTCGTCTGGGCGGTGAGCGGGACGGCCAGCTCGGTGATCTGGAGGGTGAAGTCCTTCTCGTCCGCGGAGACGGTGGTGTCGCCCGCGGCGACCGGGCGGTTGACGAGGCGCTTCGAGGCGGTGCCGACGAGGAGGTCCCCCTCGCCCGCGTGGAAGTTCACCACCCAGGTGGCATAGCCGCCCGCCGGGATCTCGGGGAAGGACAGGTCGAGGTGGGGGACGGCGGTGCTGGCCAGCTCGACCGACTCCCACTTGTGGAAGTCGGCGTTCTCGAGCTGCACCGTCACCGTGTAGCGGGTGGCCGACTCCGGGAACCCGCCCCGGATGTTCTCCGGATCGGGAAGGATCCGCAGCTCTGGCGTCCAGGTGAGCGTCACCGGGTTCCGGTAGACGGCATCGCTCGACGCGATCTCCGCGATGGTCTGGGCCAGGTCGGACACCATCTCCGCCGTGCCCGCGAGGTAGAGCGCCCAGCCGGCGAAGGGAATGGAGCGCTCGCCCGCGGCCTCGGTGGCCGCGGTGACGATCGCGTAGCGCAGGGCGCTGCAGCCCGGGCCGACCAGCACGCTGCCCAGCGACTTGGCCCAGCGGGTGTAACTGGTGTCGAGGCCGGTTCCGGCGTCGCCGAGGGCGCCGGTCACCACCATCCCCAGGCCCACCATCACCAGCGCCTCGAGGATCGCCGGGTCCTTCACCACCTTGTTGAGAAGGGCCTTTCCCGCCGGTCCTTCGTAGAGGCCGGTGGCCAGGAAGTAGCCCGGGATCCCGAGGTTCACGATTCCGGTGAGGGTCGCGCCCGGCAAGGTGGCCCAGCGCGCCTGGCCGGTGCCGAAGGAGGCGAAGATCACCTCGGCCCGGGACGACGAGGGAGGGAAGGGGATCGAGAAGCGGTAGGTATCCGGCGGCCTCGGCACGCCGGCGAAGGCGGGGACTGCCGGGAGGATCCCGAGGAAGAAGGTGGGCGGATCGTTGTGGCCGCCGCCGAAGCCCTTGTTGACCAGGCTGTCGACCTACGCGTGCCAGGCGGGCCGCCCGAAGGCCGACCGGCTCCCGTAGAAGTCAAGGGCGGCGGGATCGGGCGTGCCGTCGGCGAGCAGCCAGCGCACGAACACGCCCACGTAGCGCATGTAGTAGTTCTTCGCCTCGAGGGTCACGAACCGGTCGCCCTCCGCCGCCGCCAGGGTCTTCGTGGGGAGGTGGAAGGAGAGGCCGTCGTGGCCGCCCTCGTGTCGCAGCCGCACGGTGATGTCGCCGGCGCCGTCGAGCCGGGGCGGGCTGGGTGGGGTGTCGTGCACGACGGGCGGAGCCCCCTCCACCGCGGCCCAGGCGATGCCCTCGAGGTCGGGATCGTCCTTGGCGGAGTTGAGGGCCGCGTGCACCGCCGCCCGGGCCCGGTCGAGGATGGCGTCGGTGGGCCGGTAGGTGAACGCCGGCATCCGTTCCGCCGGATCCCGCTCCTCCAGGGCGAGCGGGTTCCCGTCGCCGTCGAAGGCCATGGTGCGGTACGGGACGCCGTCGCGGACCACCACCAGGTGCCGCTCGCCGTCGACGCCGGTGGCCCACAAGACGGGACTGCCGTCGCTGGCGACGAGGGGGTCCTTCACGCAGAAGCCGTCCGGCCCGGCGGCGGCCATGGCGGCGGCGAGGTCGAGGATCTCCTGCCGGTGGGCCGCGTACCGCGAGCAGCGCTGGGAGGCGTCGACCGGGTCGATGTGCCAGAGGAGCAGCGTGGCCAGCGCCGGATCGAGGTTGCACAGCTCCGGGTGGTGGAAGACGAAGGCCACCGCGCAATCGACGTAGCAGAGGTAGTCCTGCCCGTGGTTCTCCGTCTCCGGGGGGTCGGCGGCGTCGAGGCCGTCCTTCTCCGCCCGGTAGAGCGCGTGGTCGGCGCGGGTCCAGCCGGGGACGTGGAGGGCGCTGAGGAGCAGGCGGTGATCGGGATCCCGGGTGGGATCGCCGGCGGTGACGTGGACGAGCTGCAGGGCGTCGTCCGGCAGCGCGACGTCCGGCGCGAAGTGGGTGAGCGCCTCGTCCGCCACTCCCTGGAGGAGCGGCTCGTCCTCGCGCGCGTCGGCGCGGGTTTCGTGGTCGTGGGGGAGCAGCTGGTGCAGGTCTCCGCCCGCCTGCAGGAAGAAGGGCCGATCCCCGAGTTCGGCGGCCACGTGTGACAGGTCGACGTGGAGCGTATGGCGGGACCGCTTCCCCCGACCGCTCGAGCCACAGCCCATCGGTGCCGGGAGGGCCAGGGCCAGGGCTGCCGCGGCGCTGGTTTTCAGGAACTGGCGGCGCGACCAGCTCGCAGACTTGGCGCGCTCGAGAAGCTGACGGATTCGCGACATGACCGACCCCTCCGCGGTCTTGCACTTCGGCCTGGGCGCGCATCTTGACGCCGCGGCCAGGTCGGCTCAACCCCGAAGTTGGCGTGGGGAGCAGGTCGGCGGCGGCGAAGTCGAGGGCGGTGGGCGAGACCGGTGACCGGTCGGCCGGCTAGTCCCAGACGCCGCCGAGACCGGTGCAGGTGGGCTCGGCGAGGCTCCAGTCGCCCGGCCCGTAGTAGCACAGCCGCTCGCTCATGTAGTCCGGCTCCTCCTGCGTTCGCACGCAGCAGCCGACGTACCCGCCGGCGCAGTGGCCCGAGGAGTAGGAGCCCCCGGCGTTGACGCAGCCGGCCTGCCAGGGGATCGCCGGGTCGGGGCCGTCGACGTACGCCTGCCAGTACTCCAAACAGGAATAGACGCCCTGTTCATCGGGGGCTCCGGTGCAGGAGCCGAGAAACACCGGATCCCCGTCCGGTGTCTCGCCGCCCGAGCCGTCTCCGCCCCCGCCTCCCGTGATGGTGCAGGCCGCGACGGCCGCACCGACCGTGCCGATCGCGCCGATCGCGAGGCACCCCGCCCATGTTTTCGGCGCTCTGGCCATCCGCCTCCTCCGGTCGCTTCCCCGCCGATGGTTCGCCATCTTCCCATGCTTCGCTGCGGCCGGGAATCGGCGGCGTTCGCCGGGGTCATTTGCCTCGTCCACGAGCGCGGCCCGATGGGCCCCTCGTTCGTCGTCTCCGCGCCACCTCCGGCCGGCGCCGCGCTTCCGGCGCTGGCCACCGCGGCGCCTCCGAGGAGAGGCCGGCGTTTCCTGAATACGAACCACACCCGGCTCGCGACCCGCGGTAGCGGTAGGGCTGGCGGGGTTCGATGGTTCTTGCCCGCCGGGAGGAGAGCCATCCATGCGTGGATACCTGCAGCCCTTGGTCGCCCTCGGCCTCGCCGTGGGCCTCTTCGCCTGCGGTGCGGACGCCGGAGGTCCCGCTGGCCCGGTCTGTGGCGGCGGGTTCGCGGAGGAGACCTACGGGCGGTATGACGATGGCGAACCGACCGGGGACTGCCTCAGCGTGTACTACTTCAGCGGCGTCTTCGTGGACCTCCCCGACCTGCCCCGGGACGAGGGCTGGACGCTCCATGGCCTTGTCGGCGACGAGCCCTTCACCTGCACCTACGTCCCGGGGATGGTGGAGGGGGACAGGTGCACCGACCACCCCAAGGTCCGGTGGACCCCCTGGGGAGTCGAGCTCCGCGCCCATCCGTGCCAGCTGGAGCTGCACCTCGAGCGGGGCGGCGTGGAGATCGCCGCGGCGCGGGTCCGACCGGAGTACGAGTGGTCGGAGCCGAACGGCGAGGGCTGCGGCTGGGTCGGCGCGGCCACGGTCGAGTTGGTTCCGATCGAATAGGGCGGAGACCGGCGCGAGGAACGCCTTCGGTCGGACGACCTCCGGCCGCGGGCGTCTCGCGGCGGGACGCCGGCGCAGCAGCGTGCGACTTGCGCCTCCCCCGGCGGCTGTGGCATTGGCCGCGGATCTCCGGGCGGGACCGCACGCATGAAGCTGCTCTGGATTACCGACCCCTGGGCGACGCTCGATCACCCCCGTGACACCACGTTGCGGCTGATCCAGGAGTTCGCCGTGCAGGGAGTCCCGTCCTGGCTCTGCGACACCCCCGGGCTCCGTCTCGAACACGGCGAGCCACGGATCCGCTGCCGTCCGGTGGTCTCGATCCCCGCCACTCGCCACGCGGAGGGCTGGGGCCTGGGGCCGGCCGAGGACCACCCGGTCGGATTCTTCGACGTGGTCCACTACCGCGTCGATCCGCCCGTCGATCGCCACTACTGGGAACCCCTCCAGCTCCTCCGGCTGGCGGAGTTCGCCGGCGTCCGGACCCGGTTCGTCAACCCGCTCCCGGTGCTGGCGCTGGTCAGCGACAAGCTCGGTCCCGCCCACCTCGTCGGCCACCTCCCGGCCACCGTCGTCGCCTCCGACTGGCAGGATCTCGAGGGCTTCGGCCGGGAGCAGCGCATCACCGTACTGAAGCCCCTCGGCGACGCCGCCAGCCGGGCGGTCCATCTGCTCGACTGGACCACCACCGCCGGCGCCGATCGCGCCCGGGCGCTGGTCGAGCAGGTGTCCGACCGGTTCTCCCGCCCCGTCGTGCTCCAGCAGTACCTCGACGAGATCCGCACCGTGGGGGAGACCCGGCTCTGGTTCGCCGAGGCCCGCTTGATCGGCTACGCCCGCAAGCGCCCGGTGGCCGAGACCTTCCTCGTCGACATGGACCGCGGCGCCACCTGCGAGCCCTGCCGCCTCTCCGAGGCGGAGGCCAAGGTCGCCGCGTCGATCGGCCGGGCCCTCCGGGAGTCCGGGGTCGCCCTGGCGGCGGTCGACCTGATCGGTGCGTATTCCGGCGATGTCGATCGCCTATCCCGGCGCAAGCCGATCGCCCGTTCCGGAGCAAGCCGATCACCGGGTTCGGTGATGGCGATCGCCCCCTGAGCGTGACGCCGCTGGGCGCCTCCTACTTCGCCGGCTTCGCGCCGGTGGTCAAGGCGCCGCGGGTCTTCCGGCCCGACTCGCCTGTGAGTTTGATCCGGTGGGCGTTGTGGACCAGCCGGTCGCAGACGGCGTCGGCGATG
>JAEZJH010000263.1 GCA_023436385.1 Pseudomonadota bacterium | reverse complement strand
GCGGTGGACCGGGCCGTCGAGGCCTTCCGGCAGCGGGAGGCCGAGGCCCGGCGCGCGGAGGCCCGGACGGTGGAGGAGGGCGAGCCGGTCTCGACCTCGGCGGCGATGCGCCGGGTCTTCGAGATGGTCGACCGGATCGCCGACGCCGACGTGCCGGTGCTGATCCGCGGGGAGAGCGGCGTCGGCAAGGAGGTGGTGGCCCGGTCGATCCACGCGCGGAGCGGCCGCCGCTCGGGCCCGTTCGTGAAGATCAACTGCGCGGCGCTGCCCTCGGAGCTCCTCGAGAGCGAGCTGTTCGGCCACGAGAAGGGCTCCTTCACCGGCGCGCACCAGGAGAAGCCCGGCAAGTTCGAGCTGGCCCACGGCGGTACCATCTTCCTCGACGAGCTCGGGGAGATGCACCCGTCGCTCCAGGCGAAGCTGCTCCAGGTGCTGCAGGACGAGGAGTTCTACCGGGTCGGCGGCAAGCGCCCGATCCGCGTCGACGCCCGGGTGGTGGTGGCCACCAACCGCGAGCTGGAGCGGGAGATCCAGCGGGGCGGGTTCCGCGAGGATCTCTACTACCGGCTCAACGTGGTGGGGATCCGCGTCCCGCCGCTCCGCGAGCGGAAGGAAGACATCCCGCCGCTGGTCGAGCACTTCTGCCGCAAGTACGGGAAGCGCTACGCCGCGGGGAAGGCGGCGATCCGGCCGGAGGTGATGCAGCGCTTCCTCGCCCACGACTGGCCCGGCAACGTCCGCGAGCTGGAGAACATGGTCCGGCGCCTGGTGGTCCTGGGCGACGAGGAGCACGTGCTCGCGGAGCTGGGGGTCCGGGCCGCTGCCTCCGGCGGCGGTCGCGACGCGGCGCCGCCTCCACCCCCGCCGGTGCCCGACGAGGGCCTGAAGGAGATCGCCCGGCGCGCGGCCACCGCCGCCGAGCGGGAGGCGATCGACCGGACCCTCAAGCTCACCGGCTGGAACAAGCGCAAGGCCGCCCAGCGGCTGAAGATCAGCTACAAGGCGCTGCTCTACAAGATCAAGGAGTGCGGGATCACCGATCCGCGCCTCGCCCACGTCGAGGACTCGGGCTAGGGCCGGAAGGCCCGCCGCCGATCGAGCCGGCGGACGGCCCGTTTCCGTGTCCAGGCACGCACGCGCCCGCCTCCGCCGGTCCGGACGCGGCGCACGACCGGAGGAGCGATGCGAGCGATCTCCCTGGTGGCGGCGGTGACGTTGGCGGGCTGCGCCGGCGCGCCTCGGCCCCTGCCGTCCCCGGACCCCGAGGCCGAGTATCGGCTCGGCACCGAGGACGTGGTGGAGGTGAGCGTCTACGGCGCCGAGGCCCTCTCCCGGACCCTCCCGATCCGGCCCGACGGCCGGATCTCCCTGCCGCTCTTGGGGGACGTCGAGGCCCGGGGCCGGACCGCGGCGGAGCTCGGCGACGAGCTGGCGGCGAAGCTGGCGCCGTTCGTGGTCGAGCCGCGGGTGGCGGTGATCGTCCGGGAGGTGAACGCGCCCCGGATCTACGTGATCGGCGAGGTGGAGCGTCCGGGCGCCTATCCGCTCCGCGGCCGCCTCGACGTGATCCAGGCGCTGGCCCTGGCCGGCGGATTTGGCGACTTCGCGGACCGGGGCGGGATCGTGGTGATCCGCGGCGACGGCGGCGCGCGCACCACCCTCGACTACGACGACCTCGTCGACGCCAAGACGGCGATCCCGATCCTCGGGGCGGGGGACACGGTCTACGTGCCCTAGGTCCGGGCGAGGAGGCGGCGTGGGAGGATCTCGGCTCGTGGGCTGGCTCGCCGCGTTCGCGGCGGCGTGGAGCCTCGGGCCCGCGCCCGCCCGGGGGCTCTGGCAATCGACCCCGATCGCCCGGCTGACGATCGAGGGCCGCTACGACGACGACCTCCTCGCCGAGGGCGGCGGGGCGGCGGCGATCCTCGCGCCCTCCCTCGGCTGGCGGCTCCGGAAGCCGACCGTCGATCTGCAGGCGAGTTACGGGATCGACGTCTTCACCTACGCCCGGCTCCTCCCCAACACCGGCGGGGAGAACCAGCGCCTCCGGGCCTCGCAGACCGTCGACTTCGATCCCCGCACCCGCTTCGTGCTCCGGCAGGCGGCCGAGTGGCTCTACGATCCGACCGCCCTGGCGCGGCCCGGCGTGGTGCGGACCGGCGGCGAGGTGCTCTTCCTCGAGGCCGACGCCGACGTGGTCCGGCGGATGACCAAGCGGCTCCGGGCGGGACTCGGGGCCCGGGCGGAGCGGTCATGGTTCCATGCCGCCGGCGCGGAGGACGGCACCACCGTCGCGCCCCGGGCCCTGGCCGGCCTCGCGCTCTCTCCCCGGGACGATCTCCAGGGCCGCTACCGGCTGCAGATCTTCGCCTTCGATCGGGCGGCGGGTTGGACCGCCCACGAGCCGGCGATCGGCTACGCGCGTCTCCTCACGCCCTCGACGCGGCTCGGCTTCGAGCTGGGCGCGGCGATCCTCGCGGGGCCCGGCGGCGTGACGCACCTTCAGCCGACCGGCCGGGCGGAGCTCTCCTGGCGCCTGCCCCGGTTCACCCTCACCGCCGGCGGAGAGCGGGTCCTGGTCGGCGCCGCTGGCCTCGCGGAGCCGCTCTGGGCCTCGCACGGCACGCTCCACGGGGACTACCGGATCACGGAGCCGCTCACCGCGAGCCTGGGCCTCGCGCTCTTCCGCAACGATCGCGCGGCCGGCGGCCGGGTGGCCGTGGGCCTCGTCGCCGAGGTCGGAGCCGAGTACGCCCTGGGGGAGGGGTTCGCCGCACGGTTGGTGGTGCGGAGGGTGGCGCAGGACGGAGAGGGCGCGCTCGGCGTCGATCTCTCGCGAAACATCTACGCGGCGGGGCTGGCCTGGCGGTTCGACGGCCCGCCCCCGAGGTAAGGCATGGACGACGGAAAGGCGCTCCCCCTCGACGAGCTGGCCCGGGGGATCTGGCGGCATCGGCTCCTCGCCCTGTCGATCGCCGGGGCGGTCGCCGCGCTGGGCGGGCTCTACGCCGCCTTCTGGCCCCGGACCTACGCCGCGACGACGGTGGTGCGGATCGAGGCCCAGCGGCTCCCCGAGGGTTACGTGCAGCCCACGGTCACCGAGCGGATCGAGCAGCGCCTGGCCACCGTGCGTCACGAGCTCCTCTCCCGGCCGGTGCTGGGGGCGGCCATCGAAGAACTCGAGTTATTCTCCGAGCTGCGCCGGGAGGCCGGCCTCGACGCCGCGGTGCAGGCGATGCGCTCGCGCCTGGAGATCCGCGTCGAGGGGGAGAACGCCTTCGCGGTCACCTACCGCGACGGCGATCCGGAGGCGGCGGCGAAGGTAGTCGCCCGGCTCCCGGAGCTCTACGCGGAGCGGGCCCGGGAGGAGCGGGCCCGGGACGCGGAGCGGGTGGCGGCGATCTTCACGGAGGAGCTGGCCCGCCTCGAGCCGGAGGTGGCGGCGGTGGAGCAGCGGCTCTCGGAGTTCAAGGCGAAGCACGCCGGTCGGCTCCCCGAGGTGCTCGAGGCCAACCTCCGCCAGCTCGATCGGCTCGCCGGCCTGACCGAGACC
>JAEZJH010000173.1 GCA_023436385.1 Pseudomonadota bacterium | reverse complement strand
CTGGTCTACTGGACCCTCGCCGAGGCCCGCATCCAGCGAGCCACCCTGGAGAGCCTGTGGTCGGCAGCACAGCTCCCCGTGAACCTCCTGCCGGAAGAACCCACCGCCGAGAAGGCCCTCAAGACCGCCGTCCGGGAGAGCCAGGTCGGCCAGCAGGAACGCCTAATCCGCCTCGGCAAGGAAGACGAGGTGGAGATTGTCTTCGCCATCGTCCGCGAGCACCGCCACGCGGACGGCTCGGTCTCCTACAACCAGGAGACTCGCGTGCTCTTCGACCGGAAGGGCGAGAGCATCACCGCCGACGACCAGGGCCACGAGTTGGTGGCGGCGATCACCGGCCGCTTCGTCGAGCTGCGCTCCACCCACACCGCCGACGACGTGCGCCGCGCCATGATGCGCGTGCTGGAGAGCTGCGCCGCCGTAACGCTTCGCAACGGTGGCGGGGTGTACTGGATTCCCGCGCCCTACGCCGAGACCGTGCGGCGGCTCCAGAAGGCCGTGCAGGGTATCGGGTCGTCCCGCGTCTACCTGCTTCCCGTCCACAGGAGCGACGACGCCGGGCAGGCCCTCGGCGATGCCGCAAAGACGGCCATCGAGGAGGATCTCGCAGCGCTCAAGACAGAGATCGATGGTTTCATGTCCGTGCCGCCGGAGCGGGTGTCGACGCTGGTCCGGCGGCTTGACAGCTTCGAGGCCCTCCGAGCGCGGGCACAGCTCTACCGCGAGATCCTCGCAGTGCAAGTCGTCGATCTAGATAGGACCCTCGTCGAGCTGACGGAGAAGGTCGAGGGACTGCTGAGCCTGAAGGCCGCCGCGTAACCTCACGGTCTCACCCCGCCCATTGAACCGGTTCGCTAAGTCTTCGGCGAATCGAGCACATTTCCCGGTGCCGGCCCTTTCGGCCCCGCGGGTCGGTTCCGTGCCGGGCTCCTCCGCTTCTTCACGACTGGAGGGCGAGGGGGCGTCCGCTGTGCCAGTTCCCTCGCAGCGTCCTTCAGGAAGAAGTGTGACTGGACGAGTCTCTCGACGATATCCAGGATGTGATTCACATCGTCCACCGAGGGTCTGAAGCCCCGGTGCCCTGCGGCGCTGCACGCATCAAATGCTGTCTTCAAGAAGCGCTTTTCTTCCGCCCCCACTTTCCCTCGTCGGCGTAGCGCCTCCAGGGCGACCGCGAAGTTCCCGCGGTCTCCGACCATCAGAGTGGTGACGTGGTCCATCAAGGCCCTCGCGCCCATGACGGAAAGAGCGAGCGCATCCACGCTAATCGCGGAGTAGACTTCCTTGAACAGCCTCGCCGGGATCTCCGGAAGACCGTCGGCCCAGTCTGGTGAGTACCTAAAAGGCAGCCGGGGAATCTGGTTCTCCGTTGGCTGGTCCCCAGGGTCGTACGAGTCGTCCCAATGCCCACGCAACAGACTGGCAGAGTCACAACCGTTGCACTGCAACAGGTAGTACCAGTCGACCGAATCAAAATCGCCATCAGTTTCGCGGCGGTCGGCCATCCCTCTTACTGTGTGTTTCTTGCTCCCTCTGCACTCCACACAGTCTGCAACCCTCACGCTTCCGATCTCAGTCCTCATCACCGCCTCTGAACGTACGGCGCCGTTCGAGACCGTACGCAGGAGTTTGCATGCCGTCCTCATGCCTAGTCCGACTTTCTTCTGATCTCGCATCCCGTTTCCCAGAGCGCAAGAACGTCATCGACGGCGCGCTCGCCGCCATCCTCGCCGGCGAGCACGTGCTGATACTCGGCCCCCCCGGCACCGCCAAGTCCGCCCTCGCCCGCGCCATCGCGCAGGCCTTCGGCGGCACCTACTTCGAGCGGCTGCTCACCAAGTTCTCCACGCCCGAGGAACTCTTCGGTTCCATCTCCATGAAGGCCTTGGAGCAGGACCGCTTTGCCCGCGTCACCGCCGGCAAGCTGCCCGAGGTGGAGTTCGCCTTCGTCGACGAAGTCTTCAAGGCGAACAGCGCCATCTTGAACTCCATGCTGACGCTGGTGAACGAGCGCGTCTTCCACAACGACGGCGTGCCGGTCACCTGCCCGCTGGTCACGCTCTTCGGCGCCAGCAACGAGCTCCCCGAGTCGAAGGACCTGGAGGCGCTCTTCGACCGCTTCCTGCTCCGCTACGACGTCGGCTACCTCCTGCGCCCGGCCAACCTGAAGACGGTGCTGCTCGCGCCCGACCCGGTCGCCCCCACCGCGATGAAGATGACCGACCTCAGGAAGATGCAGGCCGATGCGATGAAGGTCATCGTCACCGACGAGACGGTCGAGGCCCTCGTCGCCATCCGCGACGCCTGCCGCGGCGACGGCATCGTGGCCTCCGACCGCCGCTGGAAGAAGTCGCTCAAGCTCGCGCAGGCGTCGGCGTACATGGCGGGCGAGAAGAAGACCGCGCCCGAGGATCTCTCCATCCTCACGGACTCGCTCTGGCGCGAGCCCAAGGATCGGGCGAAGGTCGCCCGCCTCGTGGGCAAGCTCGCCGACCCCGTGGGCGCGCAGGCCGTGGAGGTCCTCGACGCCGCCCGCGAGACCGCCGCTAAGGTGGGCGTCTTGAAGGCCGGCGACCGCAAGGCGTACATCACGCAGGCCGCGCAGGCGCTGGAGCAGTTCCATGCGCAGCAGCGCAAGCTCTCCGACCTGGCGAAGAGCGCGGGGCGACGGGCGAAGGCGGTCATCGACGAGGCGACCACCGAGATCGCCGAGCTGCACGCCGATCTCGCCCGTACTGTCAGCGCCGGCCTGGGTTTGCGGAGCGCGAGGCCGTGAAACGGATCGTGCTGGACGTGCCCCGGTGGCACGTCTTCCTCCACCGCGAGGCGCGGGGACTCGACGCCGTGGCCGAGAAGGACGATCCCCTGCGGCGCTTCGAGGACGAGCTCTTCGACCGCCTCTACTCCGGCGACGGCGAGCGGCTCCCCGAGGACCAGCAGGACCCGAAGCTGAAGGCCTGGGCCGACCGCGTCCACCGGGCCTGCGAGGAGCTGCCCGCCTTTCAGCGGCTGGTGGTCGAGTGCCGGGGCGAGACCTTCGCCGCCGGCATGGCGGTGGACGAGCTGATGGCCACCCTGGGGGCCCAGCTCCCCGCGGACGGGAAGGATGCGACGCAACCGACGCCAGCGTCGCGTGCGCCAGGTGCGTCGGATGCGCCACCGGACGGCCGGCTCCGGCGAGGCCTGGTCTCGGCCTGCCGGAAGGCGTCGGACGCGATAGAGGCGCAGCGGGAGGCCTTCGAGGGCCTCTCCGGCGTCGGGCTGCCGGGAACGGGCCCGGGGTCGGGCGCCAACCTCCCGGCCAAGGCCGTCCGGGACCTCGCCGGTCGGCTCCGATCCGACCCTCGTCTCCGCCGGATCTCGATCCTGGCTGGGCGTCTCAAGCGAATCGCAGCCGCCAAGAGGCGGGACCGCCTCCGCCATGGCGCCGACGAGATCAGCGACATTGGCCCGGGGGCGGACCTCGATCGGCTTCTCCCGTCCGAGCTCATCAAGTTCGCCCACCCGGTGCTCCGGAAGGCGTTCTTGCGGTCGTGGGTCGAGCGGTCGGTTCTCCAGTATGAGCTCACCGGGAATCAGCCGCTCGGTAAGGGCCCGCTCGTGCTGGTCCTCGACAAGTCGGGCTCGATGGAGGGCGACCGGGACGTCTGGGCCTCCGCCCTCGCCCTGGCCCTGCTCGACCAGGCGCAGCACGAGCGGCGGCCGTTCGCGCTGATCGGGTTCGCCTACGGGGTGAAGTTCGAGGTGGTGGTCCCGGTGGGCGAGCCGCTCCCGGAGGCTGGGCTGCTCGTCGGCTGCGGCGGCGGCACGGACATCGGCCTCGCCCTCCGGCGCGGCATGGCGATCATCGGCGAGAAGAGCAGGAAGCTCGGCCGTGCGGATCTCGTGCTCGTCACCGATGGCGAGTCGGACGTGTCCCCCGCACCGGCGATCCGGGACGAGGCGAAGAATCTCGGCGTCTCGATCCTCGGGCTCGGCATCGGCGTCGGGCGCGGGCAGCTCGCCCCGTGGTGCGACGAGGTGCAGGTGGTCGGCGACCTCTCGCGGATCGACGACGCCGCCGCCGAGCGGTTGTTCGCGGCGTAGGCCGGCAGGCTTTCCTGGCTGCCGCAACTCCTCCGGACCCACTTCTCGGCGGGCCCGCCGGAACGGAGGAGTCCGAGATGCCGCTCATCAAGCTGCTCTTCAAGTCCGTCGGCAAGGCGCTGGTGCAGCAGGTGGTGACGACGGTCGCGGTGGTGGCCACCGAGACGATCGTCCGCGAGGCGATCAAGAAGAAGAAGTCGGAGCGGTAGCTGGGGCGGGTGCGTGGCCAGCACGGCACGCACCCGAACTTTCACGTAGTGCAGATCAACCAGGGCCTCGTCCTGATCCAGGGCGGGGCCCTTTTGCTTTGGGGCGCGAACGCGCCCGGAGGGTTCAATGGACAGGTGGACCGATCACCGTGGCGACGCCCCGCGGAGCGGAAGATGAAGGGCACCGTCTCGAAGATGGACCAGGCCGCGGACGCGTCCGTCCTGACCGACGTCGAGCTGATCGCGCAGCTCACCGGCGACCGCCCCGGCGCCGAGAAGCTGATGACCGAGTATCCCTCGATCAGCGAGGTGGGGCGGCTCGCCGTGTCGGAGCTGTCCCGCTGCATGTCGCGGGTCCGCGCCGCCCGGTTCGCGGCGGCCCTGGAGCTGGGCCGTCGGGCGTCGATGCCCCGGGTCCGGGACGTGTCGATGTCCACGCCGGCGGACGTGTTTCGCTACGCGAAACCCCGCCTCGCCCACCTGACCCGCGAGGTCTTCCACGTGCTCTGCCTCGACGCACGGCACCGGCTGAAGGCCGACCGGCGGGTGGCGGAGGGCGGGCTGTCGGCCTGCGCGATCTCGCCGCGGGACGTGTTCGAGCCCGCGATCCGCGAGGCTGCGCCGGCGATCCTCGTGATCCACAACCACCCGAGCGGCGACCCGACGCCCTCGCGGGACGACATCGCCCTTACTCGCCGGATCCGCGAGGCAGCGCAACACCTGGGCATCTCGCTGGTCGATCACGTGGTGGTCGCCGACGGCGGGTACGTGAGCCTGCTGGAGGCCGGGAAGCTGTAGCTGACGCCGATCGAGCAGGAGGTACGCATGGTGAACCGTTTGGGCAGGGGGCGGAACCTCGCGTTGCCGGCGCACCGGTTCGTCGAGGGGGGGCGCGGGGAACTCGACGCATTCGACGCAACCGACGCCGTCGTCGCCCGGCTCTACACGAAGCGGTTTCTGAAGAAGGCCCTCGGGCTCGCGGTGATCGCCATCGCCGGTGCGGTCCTCGTCGAGGTCGGGCGGGACACCGAGTAGCAGCGAGATCCAGCAGTGCCGTGAACCGAGGCCCCGTACCGGCGAATACCGGGCGGGGCTTCTTTCGTGGTGCGAACGCACCACCGAGGAAGACGATGACCAACGAGGAGAAGAAGAAGCTCTACGCCGCGCTCGCGGCACCGTTCCCGGAGGAGGCGATCGAGCGGACCGACGGCCGTATGACCGGGCGCGGCTACTCGACCACCGGGATCAAGTATCAGTACGTGGTGAACCGGCTGAACGAGGTGCTCGGCGTCGGCGGGTGGCGAGCGAATCGGACCGTTACGGTGAAGGAGGTGGCGACGTCGAAGGGCCGCCCGGCGTTCGAGGCGATCTGCGACATCGTCCTGCAGCTCGGCCAGTGGGTCGACGGCGTGTTCGTGGTTTTCGCCGAAGCCCTCGCGGATGGCGGCCACACCGCGATGTCGGAGGCCGATTCCCGGAAGGGCTCGTATACCAACGCCTTCAAGAAGGCGGCGGCGTTCTTCGGCGTCGGGAAGCAGGCCTACGAGGGCACGCTCGACGACGACAACGTCCCCGGCGAGTCCGCCCTGGACCAGGCCGAACCGCCGCCCACCCCGCCCGCTGCCGCCATCACGCGATTGCCCGCCGCTGCCGGCCCGGCCGCACCGGCCCGCACCGCGGCGCCGTCCCGCAACAGGCTCACGTCGAAGCAGCTCGCCGCGATCTGGGCGATCGGCCGGAAGGCCGGCCACGACCAGCACGGCCTCCGCTCCATGATCAAGCAGCGTTTCGCCACCCAGCCCGAGTTCCTGTCCCGCGAGCAGGCGTCGCAGGTGATCGAGGGTCTGACGAAGCTCACCGGCAACGGATCCGCGGAGCACCTCCGCGAGGTCGGGCAGGAGGGGTGACCATGGCCGATTCCGATCGGCCCGAGGGGCTCTTCGTCTCGGTCTCGCAGATCAAGACCTTCCTCCGGTGCCCCAGGCAGTACGAGCTGAAGTACGTGCGCGGGGTCGAGCCCGCCTTCGTCCCGATCCCGCTCGCCTTCGGCTCCGCCTTCCACACCGCCCTGGCGGCGTTCTACTCGGAGCTCAAGGGCGCGGGAACGGTGCCGGACCGGAAGACCCTCTTCGAGATCTTCAAAGGGGACCTCGAACTCCGCGCCGCCGGCCCGGTGCCGCTTCAGGCCGAAGACGACGAGGAGCCAATCGTACTCGACGACCTGCTCGACCAGGGCGAGGCCATGCTGGAGGTCTTCCACGAGAACGCCGCGAAGTCCGCCGGGAACATGACCGTCGAGGAGGTGGAGATGCCGTTCTCGGTGGAGATCGCGTAACCGCTGCATGAACCCCGTCCCAAACGGATGAGCAGCCTCTGGCACCATCGCCTGCATGGCTGACTCGAAAACTTGGGCAGAGCGGGTTGCGGCATGGCAGGCGAGCGGGCTGAGCGCGCGG
>JAEZJH010000222.1 GCA_023436385.1 Pseudomonadota bacterium | reverse complement strand
GGGGGCGGCGCCGGGGCGCGGGCGGCCCCGGCCCGCCCCGCCGGTGGGGGTGGTCCGCTCGCCGTCGCCCGACGGGCGCACCGGCCGGCCCCGGAGCAGCTCGAGGGTGGCGGGCGCCGGCACCGGGATCGCGCCGTGGCGGCTCCGGATGACGCCGCCTCCCAGCGGCGGGGGCGTCCCGTGGATCCGGTCGGGGTTCAGCTCGTCGAGGGCCAGGGCGACGCCGACGATGTCGACGATCGAGTCGATCGCCCCGACCTCGTGGAAGTGGACGTGATCGGGGGTGGTGCCGTGGACGTGGGCCTCGGCCCACGCCAGCCGCTCGAAGATGGCCAGGGCCCGATCCCGGGCGCCGGCGGGGAGGCCGGAGCGCCGGAGCAGCTCGCGGATCTCGCCCCAGGTGCGCTCGTGATCCTCCGCGGCGGGATCGACCGTCACCTCGAGCCGGGTCCCGTGGATGCCGTTCTTCGCCGCCGGGGCGGTGGCCAGCGTCCAGCCCGGCAGCTCCAGCCGCTCCAGGCCAGCCTTCACCGCATCGAGCGGCGCGCCGGCGTCGAGGAGGGCCGCCAGGGTCATGTCTCCGGAGGCGCCGCCCACCGGCTCGAGAATGAGGATGCGTCCGCCCGCCATGATGTCTCTCTTTATTTGCGGGCGAGCATCGCCCCGTAGTAGCCGGCCCCAAAACCGTTGTCGATGTTGACCACGGCGACGTTGGGCGCGCAGGAGTTGAGCATGCCGAGGAGGGCGGCGACACCACCCAGGGAGGCGCCGTAGCCGACGCTGGTGGGGACCGCCACCACCGGCACGCCGACCAGGCCCGCCACCACCGTGGGCAGGGCCCCCTCCATCCCGGCCACGGCGACGATCGCCGCCGCCTGCTGGAGCTCCTCCCGCCGCTTGAGGAGCCGGTGCACGCCGGCGACGCCGACGTCGCAGATCCGGAGCACCGGCTGGGCGGCGGTCTCCACGGTGAGCGCCGCCTCCTCGGCCACCGGGAGGTCGCTGGTGCCGGCGCAGACCACCGCCACGTAGCCCTTCACCCGGGGCTTCCGGGGGCGCTTGGGGGAGAGCGAGAAGGTGCGGGCGATCGGGCTGTAGCTCCCGCCCGGGACCGCCGCCTCCACCGCCGGCAGCTTCTCCGGGGCGAGGCGGGTGACGAGGAGGGGCGAGCCGTGGCCGGCGATCGACCGGGCGATCCCGGCGATCTGCTCGGCGGTCTTCCCCTCGCCGTAGATCACCTCGGGGAAGCCCTGCCGGAGCTGCCGGTGGTGGTCGACCACCGCGTAGCCCAGGTCGGCGAAGGGGAGATCCCGGAGCCGCTCCCGGGCCTCAGCGGCGGAGACCGTGCCAGAGGCGACCGCCCGGAGCAGCTTGTCGAGGTCGTGCTCGTCCATGCCCGGCAGATAGCGGCCGGGCGAGCCGGGGTCAACCGGGGCGACGGACGGCTATGCCGCGATCAACTTGGGCACGTCGAGGATGAACAGCGGTCGGCCGGTGCCGAGGATGGTGAGCCCGAGGAGCCCGGGGAGGCGATCGAGCGGCGCCGGGAGCGGCTTCATCACCGCCTCCTCCTGCCCCACCAGCCGGTCCACCTCGAGGGCCACCAGCCGCGCGCCGTCGCCCTCGACCACCACGTGGGGCCGAACCGCCGGGCCGCCAGCGGAGGGGAGGCCGAGCAGCTCCGCCAGCCGGTGGACCGGGACGAAGCTGTCGCCGCGCCGGAGGAGCGGCCCGTCCACACCGCTGTCGAGGAGGGCGGGATCGGCCTCCACCGCGCCGACCACCTTGGCGATCGGCAGGCCGAAGACCTCCTCGCCCACGTGCACGAGGAGGAGGGGCACCACCGCCACGGTGAGCGGCAGCCGGAGCACGAACCGGGTCCCGCGGCCGGGGGCGCTGTCCAGCTCGAGGGTGCCGCCCACCGCCTCCACCGCGCGCTTCGCCGCGTCGGTGCCGACGCCGCGGCCGGAGAGATCGGAGACGGTGCGGGCGGTGCTGATGCCGGGGAGGAGCGCGAGGTGGAGCGCCTCCCGGACGGTGAGGGCCCGGGCCGCCTCCGCGGAGAGCAGGCCCTTCCCCACCGCCGCCGCCCGGAGGCGCTCGGGATCCATGCCGCGGCCGTCGTCCTCGATCTCCACCACCACCCGATCGCGATCGCGGCGGGCCCGGATCGAGAGGCGCCCGCGGGCCGGCTTGCCGGCGGCGGCCCGCTCCTCGGGCGGCTCGATCCCGTGGTCGACGGCGTTGCGCACCAGATGCTGGAGCGGATCCCGGAGCTCCTCGAGGATCGCCCGGTCGAGCTCGATGTCGGCGCCCTCGATCCCCACCTCGACGTCGCGGCC
The DNA here is from genome assembly GCA_023436385.1 of Pseudomonadota bacterium. Taxonomy (GTDB): domain Bacteria; phylum Myxococcota; class Myxococcia; order Myxococcales; family Vulgatibacteraceae; genus JAEZJH01. The sequence continues at coordinate 4,558 of JAEZJH010000222.1, read as the reverse complement.
GAGTTGCCGGGCGAGGTCGCGGGCCACCCGGGGGAGCGGATCGGTGACCAGGGCCACCGGCGTCATCCGCACCGCCATCACCTGGCCCTGGAGGGCCTTGACGATCCGGGAGAGGGCGTCGACGCCCTCCTCCACCGCCGGCCGCTCCCGGTCCGGGAGCGAGCGGCCCAGCTCGCGCAGGCGGGAGGTGGCGAGGATCAGCTCGCCCACCGCCTCGAGGAAACCGTCGAGGCGATCGGTGCGGACCCGGACCGTGGCCGCGCTCCGCTCCGCGGGGGCGACCGACCGACCGGCGCCGGCCTCGGGTACGGGGGCCGGGGGGTCCGGGGGTGCGGCGGTGACCTCGACCGATTCCAGGTCGGCGACCAGGAGCAGCGAGCGGCGGACCGCGTCCGCGGCGAGGTCGGTCTCCACCTGGAGGGAGAGGCGGCCCTCGGGGATCTGGCCGGCCTTCAGCTCCTCGAGGGAGGGCGTGGTGCGGACGATCCGGCCCACGCTCTCGATCCGCCGGTAGACGAGGAAGGCGCGGACGTCGGGGCAGGCGCAGTCGGCGACGAGGCGGACATCGACGGCGAGGAGGCTGGGGCCGAGGCGGGGCGGCGGCGCGCTGCCCCCGGCGGCCTCCACGGCCCGGGAGACGCGGGCCTCGAGATCGGCGGCGTCGGGGAACGGCTGCCCCGCGGCGGCGCGGCGTACGCCCTCCTGCAGCCGATCGCCGACGGCGAGGAGGACGTCGACGATCTCCGGGGAGAGGGCCTCGGGCTTGGCCCGGATCCGGTCGACCAGGTCCTCCGCCCGGTGGGCGAGCGCGGCGATCGCCCCGAAGCCCATCGACGCCGCCATCCCCTTCACCGAGTGGGCGTGGCGAAACAGCGCGTCGACGACTTCCTTCCCGTGTCCCTCGTGCTCGAGCCGCACCAGATCCTGGCCGAACGCCTCGAGGTGCTCGGTGGCCTCCTGGACGAACAGGCCCAGGTACTTGGACATGTCGAGCGGCATCAACTCTCGCCGAGGACCTTGCGGGCGGTGCGGATCACGTCGTCGCCCTGGAACGGCTTGACGATGAAGTCCGTGGCCCCGGCCTCGATCGCCTCCATCACCAGCGACTCCTGGCCGAGCGCCGAACACATCACCACCACCGCTGCCCGGTCCTCCCGGACGATCTCCCGGGTGGCCTCGATGCCGCTCTTGAACGGCATGACGATGTCCATGGTGACCAGGTCGGGACGGAGCTCCCGGAAGCGCTCGACCGCCTCCACGCCGTTCGCGGCCTCGCCCACCACCTCGAAACCGGCGGCGGTGAAGATGTCGCGAATCAGGCTGCGGGTGAAGACCGTGTCGTCGACGACCAGGACACGCTTCGCCATGAGGTTCCGCTCCTACGGCTGACGGCCGTGCCTCCCCTGGCGCGGTTCGGCCGACGCTAACACGCTGGCGAAACGCGTGTCGAGGCGAGGGACACGTGTCGGTGCGGTGTATCCGCGGATGCTACACGTGCTTCGCGCCCGGAAACGCGGCGTCGATCGAGGCGAGGAGCCGCTCCGCGGAGAGCAGGGTGACCGCCTCGTCCTCGTGGGTGGCGAGGCCCGCCACCTCCGGCCGGGCACCCGGCGGCGGCGATCCCGGGTCCGGCAGCGCGGCGATCCCGGCCACCTCGCCGACGAGGATCCCCAGGTCCCGGACCCCGCCCTCGAGGAGAAGGATCCGCGTGGCGGCGGACCCGAGCACCTCGTCCCCCAGCTCCACCAGCCGGGCGAAGTCGATGGCGGTGACCACCCGGCCGCGGAGGTTCATCACCCCGCGGACGAAGGGCGGCGCCCGGGGCACCCGCACGAACGACGGGGGCGGCACCACCACCTCGCGGACCTGGGCGAGGGGGAGCGCGAAGCGCCGGCCGGCGGCCCGAAAGAGCACGTGCCGGGAGAGCTCCCGGACGTCGGTGGGGCGGACGGGGACGGTGGTCACAGGCGGAACCGGGTGACCACGTTCTGCAGCTCGACGGAGAGGTTGGCCAGCTCCTGGGCCGCGCCGGTCATCTGGGCCATCACCGCGGTCTGCTCCTGGATCGCCGCCGCCACCTCCTCGGTGGACCGGGCGTTCTCCTGGGCCAGGGCGTGGATGGTGGCGATGGCGGCGACCATCTCCTCGGAGCCGGCCCGCTGCACGCGGGCGGCGGCGGTGATCCCGGAGACCTTCTCGGTGCCGCGGCGGGCGGTGTCGGCGATCTCCTCGAGGGACTTGAGGATGGCGTTGAGATCGGCGCGGCCCTGCCCCAACTCCTCGATGCCCTCCTTCATCGCGGAGACCACGGCGGTGGAGCGGTCGTCGATCTCCCGGGCGAGGCGCTGGATCTGCTCGGCGGAGCGGCCGGAGGCCTCGGCCAGCTTGCGGACCTCGTCGGCGACCACCGCGAAGCCGCGGCCGTACTCGCCGGCCCGGGCCGCCTCGATGGTGGCGTTCAAGGCGAGGAGGTTGGTCTGCTGGGCGACGCGGGTGATCGCGTCGACGATCTTGGAGATCTCCTGGGTCTTCTCGCCGAAGGCGAAGACCTGCTCGCTGGCGGCCTCGATCCGGGCGAAGACCTTCTTCACCTTCTCGCCGGCGAGGCGGGCCACCTCGCCGCCCTGGTGCGCGGCGGTGGTGGTCTCGGAGACGGAGCGGGCCGCGTCCTCGGCGGAGGCGGCGGCGTCGTCGATCGACCGGGCCATGTCCCGGATGATCTTCGAGGCCTTCTCCACCAGGCCGTTCTGCTGCTCCGCGCCCCGGGCGATCTTCTCCATCGACGTGGCCACCTCGTCGGTGGAGGCGTTCACGTCCTCGGCGCTGCGGCCGAGATCGTTGGCGGAGTCGGCCACGGAGCGGGCGGTGCGCTGGATGTGTCCGACCAGATCCCGCAGGTTCTCCTGCATCTGCACCACGGCGGCGGAGAGCTCGTCGATCTCGTCCTGGACGCGGACGAGGAGGAAGCGGCGGTCACCCTTGGCATCGAGGGGCTTCGAGAGATCGCCCCGGGAGATCTCGAGGGCGGAGCGGTTCAAGACCTGCACGCGCTCGACGCCGGCCACCACGTAGGTGAGCACGCCGCCCAGGACCACGGTGACCGCGGCGGCGACGATCCAGACCACCAGCGGCGCGCCGAGGAGGCGCACCAGCTCGTCGAAGTAGGTGCCGGCGGCGAACAGCGCCAGGGCGAGGAAGGAGAAGGCGAGGAGGATCAGGAACTGGAGCGGCACCGCGAACACGCCGTGCCGCGGCGCGGGCGGCGGCGGCTCGGGGGTCGCCCCGCCGCGCAGCGGCAGGAGCTGGCTCCGGGGCTCGCGCACCGCGGGTAGGCCGGCAATCGGCGTCTCGTTTCGGGCCTGTCGACGCATGGGCGGCGGAGATCCTACCCCCGATAGGGGAAAAAGCCATCCGGCGGCTGCCGGGTTTTGCCTCGCGGGCGCTTGGTTGCCAGCCCGGCTGGGGCCTGCGAGCCCGAGGGGGAGAAGTGGTCCCAGCCGGTGCGGGCGGGCGCGGGGACCTCCGCGCCGTCGGCGTCGAAGAGGCGGATGCCGGTGCCGGGGACGAGGAGGCCGATCCGGGTGAGGGGCAGGCACTGGGCCTTGGCCCGGCGCTCGAGGGCCCGGGCGGCTGCCGGCGGGGCGGCGAAGAGGAGCTCGTAGTCCTCGCCGCCGGTGAGGGCGAGGCGGAGGCCCTCGGGGCCGAGGGCCTTCACCTCGGGCGAGAGGGGGATCGACGGGAGGTGAAGCTCGGCGCCGACGCCGCTCCGGCCGAGGAGGTGGTTCAGGTCGGCGAGGAGGCCGTCGGAGACGTCGACGCCCGCCGAGACCCAGCGGCCGGCGCCGGCGCCGAAGGCGTTCCGGGGTGCCGGGCGGAGCTGGGCGAGGGCGGCGGGGCCGGGGCGGCGGGGCCGGCCCCCGGCGAGCTGCCGGACGCCCAGGGCCGCGTCGCCGAGGGTGCCGGTGACCAAGATCACGTCGCCGGGGGAACCGCCGGAGCGGCGGATCGCGTGGGCGGGACGGACCTCGCCGATGGTGGTCACCGCCAGGGAGAGCCGCTCCGCCCGGGTGAAGTTGCCGCCGACGAGGGCGATCCCCTCCCGCTTCGCCAGGGCGGCCATGCCGGAGGCGAGGAGGTCGAGATCCCGGTCGCGGTAGCCGTCCGGCAGGGCGATCGCCACCAGGCACCAGCGGGGCTCCGCGCCGGCGGCGGCGAGATCGGAGAGGGCCACCGCCAGCGCCTTGTGGCCGATGTCGTCGGGCCGGAAGGCGGAGGTGAAGTGGACGCCCTCGACCACCTGGTCGACCTTGGTGACCAGGAGCCGGCCGGGACGGGGACGGGTGAGGGCGCAGTCGTCGCCGGGGCCGGCGACGACGCCGGCGCCATCCGGCGCGAAGGGGGCAAGAAAGCGCGCGATCCGCTCGAATTCGGTGGCCATCGCCCGGCTTGTATCACGGGGCGGACGTCATCGTTCGCCAGCCGCCGCCACCATCGACACGCGCCGCACGTTGGTCAGCGCCCGGTACGCGGCCTCGAGCCCCTGTTCATCGTAATGGCA
>JAEZJH010000217.1 GCA_023436385.1 Pseudomonadota bacterium | reverse complement strand
AAGCGGTCGACGATTCCCGCGGTGACGCCCGCCCCGATCTCCGCGGCGGGAACGGCGATCGCCCCGGCCTCCGCCGGTACGCCCTCCGGCCCCGCGGCCTTCGCGCCCCCGGCCTGCTTGTCCCGCGGCTCCTCTCCGGCCAGGGTGGAGAGGGCGCCTTCGGTGGCCTCCTCGCCGACGTCCCGGGCGGCGGTGGCGCAGCCCAAGGTCAACGCCACGGCGCCGGCGGCAAAGCAGACGGGGAAGGATCGCGGGGCCACGCCACCTCCCGGAGCCCGCCGGCCTCCCGCCGACGATCGACCCCGGGCGCAAGCTGCTCACCCGGCTCCCGTCGCGCGCGACCACCCGGGCCAGGAGCGGGCCTTCGCCCCCTCGAACGGCGACCGGCCTCCGGGGTCCCCACCCCGAAGGCCGGTCGCCAACTACCGCGCTCGCTTGCTACCAGCTGATGCAGGCTACCTTGTACGAAACCTCGATCTGCGTCCCGGGCTCCGGAACGGTGAGCGGCTCGAAGCAGACGGCGTTCTGGCTCCCGTCGTAGCTCCAGATCCTCTGGTCCTGCAGACCCTTCGAGGGCGTCAACCGGCCGTTCATCCACAACTCGATCTCGCCCTCGCTGTCGCTGATGTGGCCGTTTCCGTTCTGGTCGTCCGGCTCGCTGGTCAGGTTGAAGCAGGTCTTGAAGCCGAAAGCCGAGGCCGACATCTGCCGGAGCGACGCCGCCCAGTCCCGCGTGCAGATCGGCTGGAAGATGCCGCCGTTGGTCTTGTTCACCATGGCGATCAGCCGGTCGCCGTAGCCGTCGGGGCCGGTGCAGGGGCCGCCCTGGGCGTCGACGGTGATCGCATGGAAGTTGAAGAGGTGCGAGTTCCGGAAGCCCTTCAGCGACTGGAAGGCGTTGTAGTAGAAGTTGATGTTTCCGGGCGACCAGTCGCCCTCGTCGGTCACGGCGATGATCGAGAGGTGGGCCTCCGGCCGCAGGAAGCCGCAGTTGCCGTCGTTCGGCAGCGGGAACCGCGGGTCGTCGCAATTGTCGATCACCGGCGGGGTGAGCCCCTGGTACGCGGCCTCGAGCGGCTCCTCCTCATAGTGGCAGGTGCCGACCTTCACGTTGAAGGCCCAGTGGGTCTCGATGTTCGGCGTATTCGGGGTGAGGATCCGGGGATGGGAGCCGTCCACCGGGAAGAGCCGGCCGGCCTCGCCGCCGTTCGCGCCACCCCCGCAGCTGGAGCCGCCGGTGATGATCCCGGTGCTGGTAACGCCGATCTGGTAGTCGATGTTCTGGGCCTGGGCGAAGGAGAGGAAGGCGGGCAGGTTGTCGCTGATCTCATCCTGCTCGTCGGACATCGAACCGGAGTTGTCGATCACCCAGAGCAGGTCGACCTTCGGGCGGTCGTTCTGCTCGAACTTGTCGTGCTGCACCGCGCCAAACGCCCCAATGCCGTGCAGCATCGCCGAATAGGGTTCTGCCGTACCCGCGACGTGGACGAACACCGCGCCCAGGTCCTCGCCGACGTCCTTCGGCCGATAGGCCATGGTGAACGACACGCTGGCGCCCGCCGCGACCCGGGTGCCGTCCGGCGGAGTCGAACGAACGAAGAACTCGTCCGACGCCCCCTCGGCCAGCTCGATCGGGCCGAGGATCAGGTCGCTCGAGCAGAGGTTGATGATCTGGAATTCACGGTCGCGGGTGGCGCAGCCGGGCTCGACGGTGCCGAAGTCGAGGTCGTTCGGCGCGATCAGCGCGCAGGGCTGCTGGGAGGCGCCGGTGACGTGGACCGACTGGAACCTGTTGTCGGGGTTCGAGATCTCGAAGGTCACGTCGCAGGAGAAGCCCTCGTCGCGGTACTCGGTGGGCGAGAAGGACACGTCGAACCGGAGCTCCGAGTCCGGCGGCACCTCGGTCAGCAGCACCTCGCCGCCCGGGAGCGAGAACTCCATGTCGCAGTCCTGCGCGAGCTTCAGGTTCTGGATCAGGCACACGGCGTCCGGGAGATGGTTCTGCACCGCGAACTGCAGGGTGGCGGTGCGGCCCTTCTCGACGATGCCGAACCGGAGATCCGTGGGAACGATGCTGAACTCGCAGGGCGGGAGGTCCCGGCCGGTGCCCTTCAGGTGCACGGCGTAGGGCGCCGCGTCGGTGGCGTTGATCGCGTTCGAGGGGAGGCGGATCGCGGCGCTGTCCGGGCCATCGTCGATCGGGGTGTAGGTGACCTCCACGGTGAAGGTGCCGCCCACGGGGTAACCGTCTGCGGGGGCCGCTCCGCTCTTGAGGACCGCCGTGAACTCCGCCGGGTTGGTGGACTCGAGGGCGGCGATCTTCAGGCCGTCGTCGAGACGAGTGGGGTCATCGGTGCCGGTGTTCGAGCAGACGAACGAGCGGACGGCGGACATGCCCTTGGCGACGGTGTTGAACTCGACCGTCGAAGGCGAGCAGGAGATCACCGGACCGCCGGCGAAGCCGGTGAGCGGAACGTCGAGCCGCGGGTTTCCGGGGTCGTCGGTGAACAGCACCAGGATGCCGTTCTTGCGGGACCCCTGGTCCATCTCCTCGGGCTTGAACACCAGGTCGAGGTTCACCTCGCCCGGGTCATTCCCCTGGGCCGCGGGGATCTCCACCGGGAACTCGATTTCCCACTTGAACCGTTGGTCGGAGGAGGGGTCGAGGCTCGCGCTGGTGAGGCGGTACGGATCCGACCCCTCGTTCCGGCACGTCAGCACGGCGTGGGCCTCGGCCTGCGGCGACACGAAGCCGAAGTCGACCGTGGTCGGCGTGCAGTCGATCACGTGATCCAACGTCTCGCCGCTCAGGCGGACGCGGGCCACCCGCTCGAGCTTGTCGTTCAGCTCTCGCTCCACCAGCAGGAAGCCCGAGGACGGCCCCTCGGTCGAGCCCTGGTAGGTGACGACGATCGGCACGTTGGTGCCGGCGGGAACGGCCACACGGCCCTCGTTGCCGGTGTACCGGTGGGAGAAGACGGCGCCGCCGGAGATCTTGTTGATCACCAAGACGCCGTCGACCGCCGACTCGTTCTTGCAGTTGACCGTCAGGTCCTTCGAGGTGCCCTTCACGATCTTGCCGAACGAGAGCTCCTCGGTGTCGCAGGTGAACGTCGGCGCCTGGCCGACGCCCTTCAGGGCCAGGGCGAAGGTCTGGGACTCGTCCTCGGCGATCCCGAAGGTCCCCGACCAGTCGTAGGTGCCCTCCTCCTCGGGCGCGAAGGCGATCGACACCCGTCGGGTCTCGCCGACGGCGACCGAGAGGCCTTCCGCCGGGATATCCACCGAGAACGGCGCCGCCAGCGTCGCCGGGTACTTGACCACCATCGGCGCGGTGCCGACGTTGGCCACGTCGAGCAGGGCCACGGTCTTGCTGCCGAGGCGCACGGTTCCGAAGTCCCAGACCACGTGGCCGGCTTCCTCTCCCGGCACCACGCCCTGGTTGGGCACCGGGAGCCAGTCCGCGTCCGGCGCCAGCTTCACCGGGTTGTCCTCGCCGCAGGCCCCGAGCGCCAGCGCCATGGCCAACGGCACGAGAATCCGAGTCAGTCGTGGGAAACGGTTCGCTCCCATTCGCTCTCCTCCTGTGGGTTCTGCTTTCAATGGAGAGGATGTGAGGAAACCCGAAGTCGGATCGAGCGTCCTGATCACTCGCCGTTTTCGGAGTCTCGCTGTGCGAAGACAGACACTCGTGCCCTCCGGCACACCGAAAACGGTCCGGCGTTTACATTTTCGGGGAGCTTGACTCGCGCCTTGGTTTGCGCTTCGAGGCCGAGCGGCGCCTGGCCCTACCGGCCGATCCCGCCGAGTTCGACCTCGATTGACGCGGGGCCGGCGAGGACCCGGAGGGTGCCGCGGTGGGGCCCCGGTTCCTCGGGCTGGAAGCGCACCATCACCGGCACGGCGGCGCCGCCGGGGAGCAGCGTCACGCCCCGGATCACGCCCGGGCCCGGGGAGAACCCCTCGCCCTCGACCACCACGTCCTCCACCACGCAGCGGCCGTCGCCGGTGGCACGCACCTCGACCCGCCCGAGCATCGCGGTGGAGACCGGGACCTCGCCGAAGGAGAGCGGCGCGGCGGAGAGGACGCAGGGGCCGCCGGCCACGCCCTCGCCCACGAGCCGCAGGGACAGCTCGTGTTCGCCGGCCCGGAGCACGAGGAGCTCCTCCGCCGGTCCCGTCGCCACGGGGACGAAGGTGAGCTCGAGGGGAACCCGCGCGCCCGGAGCCACGGCGAGGCCGCCGGCGGGCACGGTGGCGAAGAACGGCCCCACCGGCGCCGGCGGCTCGAGCAGCAGGGGGGAGT
>JAEZJH010000036.1 GCA_023436385.1 Pseudomonadota bacterium | reverse complement strand
GGGCGAGACCATCCGGCCCTCTTCCCGGCCGCGGCCGCCCACGGTTCCCAGCGGGCGGCCGGAGGCAGAGAAGACCTGGAGCCGGGAGTTACCGGCGTCGGCCACCCAGAGCCGGCCCTCCCGATCGACGGCAACGCTGGACGCGACGGAGAGTTCGCCCTCCCCCGCGCCGAAGCGGCCGATGCTGCCCCGGAGCCTGCCGCCGGCGCCGAAGCGGGCGAGCCGCTGGTGGAAGGAGTCGGCGACCACCAGCTCGGCGCCTAGCCAGGCGGCATCGCCCGGCCGGGCCAACTCGTCGTCGCCCACGGAGGCGAGCCGGCGGCCCGCTGGATCGAAGGCGCCGACCCGGTTCCCGTTCCACTCGACGACGTGCACCGTCTCGCCGCGGCAGGAAACGGACACGGGGGCGGCCAGATCCGCGAGGAGGACCGGCGCGCCGGCGCCGGAGGAGACGGTAACCCGGTTCTCCACCGTGGCGACGTCGCAGACCCGGCCGCCGTCGACCACCCGCTGCCCGGGGTGGCTGGTGAGCCGGAGGTCCGTTCGGGCGGGGGCGCGACCGTTGCCGACAGTACCCCGCCGGTAGAACGCCACCGGAAGGGCGACGGCGGCGGTGCCGATCGCGGAGGCGACAAGGAACTGGCGTCGATTCACGGGAGTCCTCCGGTCACGGGCGAGAGGGATACAGGCCCTGGATCGCGATGATGAAGTTCAGGGCGAGGAAGGGCTGCATCACGTTCACGGGGGCGCCCTGGCCCGCCGCGGAGGTCGACTCGGCCGTGGTATCGGGGGTTGGCGCGTACGAGCCCCCGCCGGCGAGCACCTGCCCGGCAGGCGAGTCGGCGGTGCCCGGCGAGGAGAGGGCCCTGAGCGGCCCATGGGTGTGGGCCGGGAGGTTGTTCGTCCCGAGCTGCACCGACACCGCGCCGATCGCGTCCCCGGCCTGGCGGGGCGAGAGGCCGGGACCCTGCCCCGGGTGCATCGGCACGCAGCCCATCAGATTCGGGAGGCCGAAGGTGGTGGCTCCGTTGCCGCCGTAGGTGGTGCCGAGAAGCGAAAAAAGGGCGGTGTTCTGCGAGATCGATAGAAGCTGGCCTTGGCAGAAGGCCCAGCCTCTAGGCGCGAAGTTCCCGCAGAAGATGCGGATCTCGCTGAGGAAGGGATCCATGGGGCTCCTTAGGCCTGGCTGGGAAAGATGCCCTCGGTGGCGATGATGAAGCGGATTCCCAGGGAGGGCTGCATCACCGAAAACGGCTGGCTGCCGCCCACCGCTCCGAGGAGGCCCGCCGGGAGGTCGACGTCGCCGGGGCCCTCGCCGTAGGCGAACCCGCCGGCGAACCCGCCGGCGAACCCGCCGGCGAACCGGTTCCCGGTTGGAGAGTCGCCGAGGGCGGGGCCGGTCGAGACCGGCACGAGGTGGTTATGGTTCGGGAGGTTCGGCACCGATAGGGTCGCGGTCTCCGCCCCACCGGCCTGGCCGATGGGATGAAGACTGCCGGCGTGCATCGGGAGCCTGCCCCGGAGATCGGGCAGCTGGAACGTGACTTGCCCGTTCCCGCCGTACGTGGTCCCGATCAAGTTGAAGAGCGCCTCGTTGCCAGCGATCGGAAGGACCTGGCCGTTGCAGTCCGCCCAGCCGACGGGGGCAAAGGGACCCGCGAACATCCGGATCTCGCCGATGAAGGGTTCGCTCACGAAGACCTCAGCTCCGGGCCGGAAAGATGCCCTGGAGGGCGATACAGAACTGGACCGCGAGATAGGGCTGCAGGACCGAGACGGGCTGGTTCCCGCCCACGGGCGGGACCACGTTCGCCTGTAGCGACGCCTCCGACCCGCCTCCGCCGTAGGGGCCTCCCGCGGCCGGATAGCCGGGAGGCGCCGTTGCCAGGCCCGGCTTGTTGCTGGCGTTGACGGCGTGGGCATGAGCGGGCATCTGCGCCGAGCTCAGGACCACGGACTCCGCCCCGCCGCGCGTGCCGAGGGGGTACGCGGCGCTCGGGTGAAGCGGCACGCGGTCCCGGAGATCGGGTAGGGCGAAGTTGACGGTTCCGTTGCCGCCATAGGTCGTTCCCAGCAGCGAGAACAGGGCCTGGTTCTGGGCAATCGGCAACAGCTGCCCGTTACATGCGGCCCAGTTCTTCGGCGGGAAGCCGAACGCGAAGAGGCGGACCTCCCCGATAAACGGCTCGCTCATGTCTCCTCCCGGGAAGTCGAGGCGTGACGCAGGAACACATCCGTCTCCGATTCGCCCGTCCGTCCAAAGCCCAATCGTTCGTAAAGCCGCAGGGCCCCGGTGTTGGTCCGGTCCACGGACAGGGAGAGGGCCCGGCCCGCGGCCGCCGCCTCGCCAATCAGGCGGCGGAGCAGCTCCGCCCCCCGGCCACGCCCCTGGGCCTCGGGGACGATCGCCAGATCCACCAGCCGATCCTCCGGGCCCGAGCGATCGATCAGGATCCGGCCCACCGGAACCCCGTCGTCGAGGGCGACGAGGTTGGTCGCCTCGGGGTGCGAGAGCGCCCGCGCCCGGGGCTCGAGCGCGGCCTGCTCCGCCAGCAACGCCTCCAGCGCCGCCGGCGGCAGCCCCGCCGCGGCCAGGCGGGGGGCTCGCGTCCGCACGAAGAGGTCGCGGAGGAACGGCCCGTCGCCGGCCGTGGCGGGACGGAGGACGAGGGAGGTCACGGCATCACCAGCGGCGGAACCACGGTCACCGGCAGGCCGACGGCCGGCGCGGTGACGGAGATCATCGGCCAAGCGTAGTAGTTGCTGGAGTTGGACGGCGGAGCCACGCAGTCCGGGTTGTGGAGGGCCGCGTAGGTGAGGCCGCTGATGAGGGAGACCGCCTGCCCGGAAGGCTGCACCGCGGCCGGAACCAGGAGCCCCAGGGTCGGCGACCGCACCACCGTCCGGCCCCACATCGCCTTCGCGGTATTGCCGGAGTTCAGGTAGGCCGTGCCCGAGCAGCCTGCTCCCGAATAGAAGATCTGCCGGGTGGCCACCTGGCCGTCCCAGTCCAGGGTCACCAGGAAGTTGGCGGAGGTGCGCACGGTCACCCCGGTGGCGGAGACGCTGACGATGTCGCCGATGGTGGTGCCGGCGCTGTCTTTCAGCTCGACCCCGCCAACTCCCGGGACGCCCTGGGGCCCCTGTTCACCCTGGGGGCCAATGGGGCCGGGAACGCCCTGGAGGCCGATGGGGCCCTGGACGCCCTGAAGACCCTCCGGACCCATCGGGCCGACGGGGCCCTGGACGCCCTGGGGACCCTCCGGACCCATCGGGCCGACGGGGCCCTGGGGGCCGGGCGCGCCCTGGGGACCCGCTGGACCCTGCGGGCCGACGGGGCCCTGGGAGCCGGGCTCGCCCTGGGGACCGATGGGGCCCTGGACGCCCTGGGGACCCTCCAGACCCTGCGGGCCGACAGGACCCTGGGGGCCGGGTTCGCCCTGCGGCCCGACCGCGCCGTTGCAGGCGAAGGTGGTGACCCCGCCCACGGCGAACCGGCTGCCGCCGTTCGGGCAATCGGGATCCCCCACCGGCAGCGAAAGGGCCACTACCGGCTCGCCGGCGGGGCCGATCTCGCCCTGGGGACCCGGCGGGCCCTGCAGACCCTCGGGACCCATCGGGCCCTGGGGACCGGGCTCGCCCTGGGGACCCTGCGGGCCGATCTCGCCCTGCGGACCCATCGGACCCACCGGTCCAGCCGGGCCCGCGGGCCCCTGGAGCGACGTCGGGGCGTTCTTCACGTTCCTCCACTCGACCGCGTCGGCGACCGCGGCGCGGATCGCGAACGGCACCGCCGGCACCGGGGTACGGGGGAGGATGTCGTAGTCCTGGTCGGCGGGACCCCGGACCCGGACCTCGAGCCAGAGGTCGCCGGAGGCATCGGCGAAGAGCGGGCCCACGTCCACGGTGAACGCACCGTCCTCGACCAGGACCTCACCGGCGTCGAGGAAGGAGACCAGCGTGCCACCGTCGGGCGCGGTGTAGAGCCCGAACTGGAGGAGGAAGGGCCCGTTCGCCACCGCGTCACCGGCGAGCAGCGTGCCCCGGTACTGGACCACGGAGGTGGTATCGGCCGCGGCCGGGAGGGCCAGGGCGAGGATGGCGCACAGCGCGGCGAGTCTAGCGGTCCGCATGGAAGGTTCCCCCGAGGATCGAGTGGTGGGAGGCCGTGGCGTCGGTGGAGGCGTCGACGGAGCCGGCGACGGTGTGGACGGCGCCGGTGGCGGAGGTCCCGGTGGAGAGGTGACCGCAGACCGCGTACCGCGAACCGCGGGCGGGGGCGGTGCAACCGGCGACCTCCGGGGCCGCGGGCGACGGGTGGCTGGAGCCCTCGTCGCAGGCGGCCAGCGCGAGAAGCAGCGCTGTTGGCACCGCCAGGGCCCAGGCAGGCCGGGCAAAACGGCCCGGGGTTCGGCTCATGTGGAGGTCCCTCCCTCACCGGCCACCTCGGATGGAGTCACCGGGTGGTCTGCGTGAGAACGCCGAACCTTAACGGTCCGCAGGGGGGCTTGCAAATTGAAATCGCGTGGTTCGAAACGCCCACGACGCCGTGGGATGTGTGAGCGTTGCCGGCTGGGCTCCGTGCTACGCTGCCGCCCCACTGCCGTTCCGGGGCCACTCCCGGCCTCGCGTGCAGCCGGATCCTCCATGCGATCGTCCCGCTTCCTCGTCGTTGCGGCCGCGCTTCTCCTCTCCCTCATCGCTTGCAGCGAGGACGACCCCGGAGGCGGCGACGGGGTAGCCGGGGGCGGCGGTACGGGCGGCAGCGGCGGCTCCGGCGGCACCGGAGGCGACGGTCCGCGCCTCGCCGTCGACCTCGCCGCGGACGTGAACCGCGACGGCCGGGCGTCGGCGGAAGACGACGCCGGGGAGGACGGCTGGGACGCCGCCCGCGGCGCGATCTTCCTCCCGAATCTCGACGACGACGACGACGACGGCCGGGCCGACTACCGGGACACGGAGGTAAACGGCGCCGCCGACCTCCAGGACCTCACCGTGTTGGTGGTGGCGCCGGTCGAGGTCCCCGACGGCGCTACCGGTCGGGTCGAGGTGGACGCGGCGTCCGCGGAGGCGGTGCGCCTCTTCCGCGCCGAGGGCGCCGCGGACGATCCCGCGGGCTATGTCCCCGCCGGCCCGGCCGTCTCGCTCGACGCCGCCGCGCTCCGGTCCGGCGTCACCCTGGCCCTCGAGGGCCTGACGCCGGTGCTCTCCGCCGAGGAGGGCTGGTCGGGTTACGTCGATGTCCGCCTGGAGGTGGCCGACGCCGGCGGTGAACTGATGGGCGAGGATACGGTCCGCCTGCGCGTCGCGCCGGTGCTGTTTCAGTACAACACCGCGCCCACGGAGGCGGTCTTCTACACCGACGTCGGGTGGTACAGCGACCCGCTGCTGGCGGGGCTCCGGCCGGCGCTGGCGGAGCGGGATCTTGCGCCGATCGGCCTCGACACCCCCGGCGGCCCCGATCCCTGGACCCAGGACTTCTTCGACGTGGCGTACGTCTCCAAACCCGGCGAGGGCGGCGAGCCGGTGGGGATGCACGTCGCCGTCCGCGCCGCCCAGCCCGATCGCGCCGCCGGGCAGATCGTCAACCGGTACTTCCTGGGCCCCGACTTTGGCTCGCTCTTCATCCACGAGCCCGGCGGCACCGACCCGTACAGCCACGGCTACAGCATGAACTCGTTCGGCAACTGGGACGTGATCCCGCCCCACGCCGCCGGGGACACGGTGTATCCCCTGGGCCGCCATGTCTTCGGCGCCGCGAAGAATCCGGACGAGCGGCCGGATCCGGTGTTCGAGGCTTTCGTCCGGGCCCAGGCGGTGCAGCCGGCGCTGGAAATGGATACGAGCTGGCTCCTGGTCGGACACGTCGACGAATACGTCCAGTGGGTGGCCGACCCGGGGCCCCGGGGCTTCCGCACCCTGGTGGCCGATCCCGCCCGGGCCCGGGAGATGTTGCTCGAGTTGCAGGCCGCCGGCCACGCCGACGTGCCGATGTTCGTCGGCAAGTCGGTCTACGACTTCGAGACCGAGCAGGAGTTCCCGGCGGAGGTGACGGTGGCGGAGGTCCTCGCCGACGCCGATCGGCTGGCGGCGAGCGAGTACGCCCAGACGGTGATCGACGAGGAGCTGGTCAAGCTGGTGGCGGCGACGCAGCTGGCCCCGGAGGAGATCACCTCCATGCCCTTCCTCTTCGAGGAGGTCTGGGGCGCGCTCCTCGCCTACCAGCCCGGGACGGTGAACCTCCTCCACGTCGATGGACTGCTGGTGATCGCCGATCCCTTCGGCCCGTCGATCGACGGCGTCGATCCCTTCAAGGCCGATCTCGAGACCAGGCTCGGCGACCACGGCCTCGAGGTGTATTTCGCCGACGACTGGGACCTGTATCACGCGGCGATGGGCGAGGTGCATTGCGGCACGAACGTGGTCCGGACCATGGACCAGCGCTGGTGGGAGAGCGGGCGATGAAGGGTATCGATTTCGTGCGGCTCGGCGCCGCCCTGTTGGCTCTGTCGGTTTCCGGCGCGGCCCTGGCGGCGACCCCCGTGGTTCCGGAGGCGGCCGCCCGCCGCGCGGTGGAGCGGCTCCGGGCGGAGATCCTGGTCGCCCCTCCCGCGCCCGATCGGCGCGGGCATCTGGTGCGGCGGCTCGCCGCCCTGGGGCCCGCCGCCTCCCCCGCGCTCCTCGATGCGCTACGG
>JAEZJH010000034.1 GCA_023436385.1 Pseudomonadota bacterium | reverse complement strand
GCCCGGGAGGAGCTCGGTCACCGTGCGCCGCTCCGCCACCGCGAGGCCGGGCAGCTCCCGGCCGTCGAGCGGGAGCACCCGCATCTCCTCCTCGGTGACCGGATCCCAGGCGCCGAACCGGGGGCCGGCGAGGACCAGGCGGTCGTCCTCCACCGCGTGGATCGCCGCCGCGTCGATCGCCAGCGTCTCGTTCAGCCGCTCGAGCACCCGGGAGACCAGGGGCGCCACCGCCCGGGCCTCCGAGCCGGCCCGGCCCAGATCCCAGAGGGTCTCGAGGTAGCGGATCCGCCGGGTCGCGGCGGCGGGATCCGCTCCGGTCGCCGGGGACGGCGCCTCGGCCCGGACCAGCTCGTCCACCGTGCCCAGCTCCCGGTTCTTCCGGGCGAGGAACTCCAGCGAGTCCGCCACCTCGAGGGAGGCGGAGACCTGCGCGGCGAAGAGCCGGAACGCCGCGACGTCGGCCGCGCCGAGGGACGGCGAGGCCACCGCCAGCGCGCCCCAGGGCAGGTCGCCGACCCGGAGCGGCAGCATCGCCAGCTGGCCGCCGAGCAGCTCGGCACAGCGCCGGGCGGTCTCGGGGTGGTAGACGCCGGCGGCCGCGAAGAACGCGGCGAGGAACGGCGCCGCGTCGTCGTGGTGCAGGGGCCGGTGCTCGTGGATCGCCGTCTCCAGGCCGACGATCGGGGCGAGCGGGAAGGAGAGGCCCTCGAGGCGCCGGCCCAGGAGCCGCTGGATCGCCAGGATCGTCTCCCCGGGCGCGGCGGACCGCACGATCGCCCCGCGGGCCCCCTCCAGCCGCATCACCGACACGCCGTAGCCGAGGCGGGAGAGCCCCGCGGCGACGCCGGCGAGGATCTCCGCCTGGGTCCGGGCCCGCTGCACCTCCGCCGCCAGCTCGCCGAGGGCGACGAGGAGCGGCGTGTTCTCCCCGCGATCGCCGGTCATGCGCCCCCTCCGCCCCGGAGTACCCGCCGGGCGTCGCCCACCCGCAGGGTCACCTTCTCCCGATCGAAGTACTCGCCGAGCGGGATCACCCACTTCCGCGTCGCCCCCACCAGCTCCTTGAACTCCTGCGTGGAGATCTCCCGGCGCTCCCGGAGGAACGCGACCAGCCGCTCGCGCAGGGCGGCGACGGCGGCGGCGTCGAAGTAGAGGTCCGGCGAGACCCGTACCGCCTCGCCCTCCTTCTCGAGGAGCCGCACCGCCGCCAGCACCCGCGCCTCGGGCTCGCCGCTCCGGCGGGAGAGTTCGCCGACGTCGGGCGGGGTGAGCCCCGCGGCGGACAGCTCGCCCCGCACGAAGGCGAGCAGCTCCCGCTCCGCCTCGGCGCCGCCGGCCTTCCGGCCCTTCTCCCGGAGCACCTCGCCCTCCGCCTCGATCCCGGCCCTCTCCGCGAGGAGCGCGACCACCCGGGCGAAGAGCTTGGCGTCGGAGAGCCCCAGCCGCTCCCGCAGCTCTTCCCGGGGCAGGCCGGGGGCGAGCGGATTTCCGGCGTGGTGTTCCCGTACCGCCGCCGCCGCCTTCGCCACCAGCCGCTCGAGGATCGGGCCGGCGACGTAGGCCTTCCGCTCCCGATCCCAGAGGACCACCTCGCCCTTCGACCCCAGCAGCTCGAGGGCCTTTTGCAGGGGCCGGCCGACGATCGCGGTGCGGACGGAGAGCTCGTCGCTGGAGAGTCCCCGGGCGCCGGCGTCGGCGAGGACCCGGGCGATCCGGGCGCCGGCGTCGCCGTCGCGAAGGGCGGCGAGGCCCGCCGCGTCGTCGGGACGGCTGGGGCGGCGCTTCTTGGGGAGGATCGCCAGGACCCGGCCGCCGGCCACCGTCTTTCCCCGACCGGCGATGGCGGCGAAACCGCGGAGGATGAAGCGCTGCCCGGGGAGCGCGGCCACCGGCCTGGCGAGGCGGAGCTGGGCCGGCGCGGTCTCGCCGGGCTCGAGCTCCGCCCGGTCGACCAGTACCACCGTGGCCGGCACCTGCGCGGTGCCGAGGTGGAGGAGGAGCTTCCGGCGCTGCGCCAGGGGCCGGGGAGCGCTGGCGAGCAGCGACAGCTCGACGTCGAGCATCGGCGTCGGCGGGAGCCGGCCGTGGGCGGCGAGGACCATCCCCCGGGAGATCTCCGTGGGCTCGAGGCCGACCAGGTTGACCGCGGTGCGCTGGCCGGCGAGGGCCCGGTCCACCGCCGCGCCGTGAACCTGCACGCCGCGGACCCGGAGCTCGGTCCGGCCGCCGGGGATCAGGTCGACGGTGTCCTCGGGCGCGACCGCGCCGGAGAGCAGCGTCCCGGTGACCACCGTTCCGAAGCCGCGGATGCTGAAGGCGCGATCGACCGGGAGGTAGAGCGGCCCGTCGGGCGAGCGATCGGGGACGGACGCGGCCAGGCCCCGGAGCGCGCCGACCAGCCGCTCGAGCCCCTCGCCGGTGCGGCTCGACACCGCCACCCGCGGCGCGCCCTCGAGGAAGGTGCCGGCCACCAGATCGTCGAGATCGGCCTGCACCAGCGGGAGCCAGTCGGGGCCCAGGTCGGGGAGGAGGTCGCTCTTGGTCAGGGCGATCACGCCGGCCCGGACACCCAGGAGCCGGAGGATGTCGACGTGCTCCCGGGTCTGGGGCATCACCCCCTCGTCCGCCGCCACCACCAGGAGCGCCAGGTCGATCCCGCCGGAGCCGGCGGCCATCGAGCGGACGAAGCGCTCGTGGCCGGGGACGTCGACCACGCCGGCGACCAGGCCGTCGCCGAGCTCGAGGTGCGCGAAGCCCAGCTCGATGGTGATGCCGCGGGCCTTCTCTTCCTTCAGCCGGTCGGTGTCGATCCCGGTGAGGGCGCGGACCAGCGCGGTCTTGCCGTGGTCGATGTGGCCCGCGGTGCCGAGGTGGAGGAGGAGCTTCCGGCGCTGCGCCAGGGGCC
>JAEZJH010000130.1 GCA_023436385.1 Pseudomonadota bacterium | reverse complement strand
ACGGCGCCCGCCTTGAACTCATCCGTGAAGGCCCGCCGGGCCCGCTTCGTCCGCTTCGCCTGATCGCCCATGCCGACACCCTATCCGACTCACGTTGGGTGTCCACGAAACCGGATCAAGCCCACCCACTGGCCCCGGGACCGCTACCTCGAGCTCGCGCCCAAGTACTGGGCCGCGACCCGGTCGCGCCTCGACCCCGTCCAGCTGGCCGCGGAGTTCGGGCCGCTGACGGTCCCCCCGCCGCTCCCGGTTCCGGAACAGCAGGCGGCTTCGTAGCCCTCTCGCCGGCGTCGTCGTCACGTACCCAGTCTGCCCCATCCGCGGGTGGCGTGGGCTACGGGGTCCGTGCAGCGGTTACAGTAGATACTCGGGTGCGTCTGCGACACGCTTCTCCCACACGGTGTCGGATACACGCGAACGGAGCACGATCACGGCGGGGCTGGAGGGGACGTACATCCCGAGGTGTAGATCACGGAAGCGATCAGCGGGCAAGGGCATGGTCCGGCGTGGATCACTTCTTCCCCAGCTCATCCAAGCGACAAGGCGCTTCCGGCCAGCATCAACTCAAGAGCTGGCCGAAGTGCCTGTCGGTCGGGGCCCCGGGTCTCATCTCGGACCCGGGGCCCCGCTTCATCCGCCGGCCTTCCTGGCCCCTTCCTCGTGCGGTCGAGGCGTCCACTTCGGGCCGGCGGGCTTCGTTACCGCGGCCGACACGTCGTTGTATGCAGTCCTGTCCAGGCATCCATCAGTCGGCCTGCGTGCCAAAGGGAAGGCCCAGCGTATCGAAATGCGTCAACGCATGCCGGTAGACAACCGAGACCCGCCCGTCGTACTTGATCCGCTCTCCCTCCGCCCAGTAGACGTGGTGGTCGGTCACTGCCATGGTTCGGTCGTGCACTTGGTACCCCGGCTGCGGCACGATCCGGCGGGCGGCACCGTCGGAGAGCCGGACCACCAGGTCGGCGTCCGAAAACGTCCCGTTGTCACCTCCCACGACGCCCTGGAACGCGGCGAACCCGTTCCGACTGGAGTATTTCGTTATTGGAAGCACTCTCCCCGGTATGGCTACGTGCTCCACGGCTCCGACGGAGCCATCCGAACGCAGCGGCGCGTGCCAGAGCTGGAGGCCGGGGCCCAGGTCGTCGCACCCCCCGTTCGCCGGCACCTGCCAGCCGACGATGCGGTCCGCGCTAATCGACACCCCGCACGTGATGCCGGGCAGAGCGTCGATCAGCGTGCGCGTCCCCGCAGCCGCGGTCCAGGCGCGGATCCGGCTGGTACCCCCCTCGCCGCGCTCCGACCACGCCGCAGAATCCCGATAGGACGAAGCGGAGCCGGTGATCACCTCTGCATCTCCGGAGACGATTTGAGTCTCGGCGGGCCCTCCCGCGGGGGCCAGGTAGCCGGCGGCCCCGCAAGAGAAGAAGAGCCGCGGCCCGTCTGGTGCCTCTACGGGGAGGGGCTTGCAGACAAGGCTCCTCGTCCAAGGAGGGAACCACGCGTGAGTCCCCGTGACCGGATCGACGAAGCCCGTGACCATGCGGGAGGTCCCGTGGTCATCCGTGACAGCGATCGCGGTCACCCGCCCCAGTCGCTGGAACACGTTACAGGACGCCTCGCCGAGCTGGAGAATGTCCACGCGAACCATGGCCATCAACATCCCGTCGTCGAGCCGGATGGAAGAGCGGTAGAGCTCGTAGGGGCCGCCTTTGGACCGAGCCGTACTGACGGTGAGGATTGCGCCGGAGAGGACGGCCCCGTCGGCCAAGTCGATCGACGGCGAGCCGGGGAAGTTGTCGAAGCCCAAGTCGAGGGTAGCCCGCTCGCAGCCGGGCCCGCACGGCTCCCACGTCAGGACCTGCTCGCGGATCGCGGCCGCGTGTGTCTGAAGCGCGCGGCAGATGTCCCACCAGACCTCGCTGCCCGGGACCGATGACCAGATCTCGTCGACGATGATGGGTTCGCTCCCGCCGTCGCCGCTGCCTCCCGTCCCGCCTTTGCCCCCGCCACCTGCGCCACCGCTGCCACCAGCGGCAAGGGCGCCGCCGGTCCCTCCAGCACCGCCCCCGGCGGCGCCGGCGCCTCCCGCGTCGCCGATTGAGGAGGACGTCTTCTCAGTGCAGCAGCCGAGGCAGGCGATGGCGCCCAGCAGTACCGCCTGTCGGATCGTCAGAGCGAGGCGCATTCCAGCTCCATCTTGAAGAGATGCGGCCACAGCGGAACGAGCCGGTCCGTCTCCCCGCCCTCGCGCACCGGCAGCAGGAGCTCACGGTGCCCCATGACCGGCTGATCGAGGACGTCGCCCTCACCCTCGAACGCGCGATCGAGGACGAGCTGGCCGTCCTCGTTCATTCGGGACATCCAGGCCGTGTAGCGCCCGTCGAGTTCGCGCACGAGGACGAGGTTCCCCCCGGCGGTTACGGCGAATCCCAGCCGCGCTCCGGTTTCCTCCATCGGTACGGTCCAGAGCAAACGCGCCTCGCCGGTGTCGAAGCGGTGGGCAACGATGCGGGCCTTCTCGTCCTGGACGTCGAGTACGTAGAGCAACCCACTGCCGACATCGTAGGCCGCCCCCCGAACGTCTACCGAAGGCGCCTCCTCCGCGGGCAGGCGGACGTCCAAGGAGCCGGAAGCGAGGTCGAAGCGGCGGAGGACG
>JAEZJH010000126.1 GCA_023436385.1 Pseudomonadota bacterium | reverse complement strand
GCCGCCAGCGTTCGTTCTGAGCCAGGATCAAACTCTCCAATTGAACTTGAAGAGAGCTTGGTGAGCGACCGACCGGCTAGGTCGGTTCGTCTCGGCTCTTTTTTGATTCCGGCGCCCGTCCCGAAGGGCCGAGCTGCCGTCTCAAAGAAACTACGAAGTCCGCTGTTTCTTGCGTGTATTCGCTATTCAGTTTTCAGAGACCGAACTGCCCGCCCCGCCGGCGTTGCCGTCAGGGTGGGCGGCCTTTTACTTCAGGCCGTTTTCCCTGTCAAGAGGCTTTTTTCAACCGCCTCCCGACCGCCGCTCGGCCCTACCTCCGGCCGCCCGGCCCCTCCGTCGGCCAACCGCGCCGTCGAAGGTGTGCGGGCTTCTACGCGGAGAACGCTCACCCGTCAAGAGTCCCCGCCCATTTTTTTTCGAACCCTCTTCGCCGGTACCGAATTCCGCGGACTTACGCCCGGGTCGAGGCCCTTCCCTCCCGCGTTTCGGCTAGTCTCTGCCCAATGCGGGCGGCCGGTAGTCCCCCCTCTTGGGAGCGAACTGCCCGCCCTCCCCCGCCCCACTTCCTCACCCGGACGCCAACCTGGTCCACACTCGGGCTGACCTCGCTTCCGGGCGCGGCCGCTTCCCGTCATTTTCGGGTGGCCACCAGGTCTCATGCGATGCCCCGCCCTCCCTCGAGGTCCATCGACCGCTCCGGCTCGCGGGTCCCATCCCACCACGAGCTCGGCCCGAGTGCACTCCCGCCCCGACTCCTGGTTCGAACAGGCCGCTGGACGGTGGAGCATGGAGATCCGCGTCTCGAGGCGCGCGCACGGTCGACCGAGTGTTGGCTCCAACGGTCGGTCGCTGAACCCCGCTGACCGTCTCGCTGGCTGAACCACCGCCGCGAGGGCACGGCCGGTGGCGGAGCGCGCGCACGGCCGGCCGAGGGCTCCCCGATTTCAGCCACCGTCCCGACGTTTCGTCACGGCGGGCATGGCGCCCGCCGGACAAGAAAATGGCCCGCAGCGTCACCAGCGCCCGGGCCGTGGCTGGCGATGCAGCTCCGACTCAGAACGGGGCTCGCCAGCGAGGAGTACGTTGCGCAGCGCGGGTGGGAACAAGCAAGCCTCGACCGCTGCCCCGATCACCCGGGAGGCGGCTGTGGGTTCCGACGCATCGGCACTTATGGCCGCGTCTGGCCGGCGGGTTGCCGGATCGCCCGGTGATACTGCCCCTGGGCCGCCCGGACGTTCAGCCTGCTCCCCGACGCGCTGTCGTCCCGGCTGAGCGGGTCGCTCGACGAGGTGGAGGCGGCCGTCGCCGTCATCGAGAGCCTCCCGGGCCTCGAGGCGGCAGCCGACGAGGTTCGGCCCGATATCGGGCTCGTCGGCGCCGTCCGGTGGCTCGGGCGACGGCGCCGGTTGGTCCGCGCCTGCCTGATCGCGCTCATCGGGCTGATGCCCGAGCTCCTCGCCGGGGTCGAGCCGACGATCCGCTCCTTCCGCGCCACCCTGGGTGCGGCGCCGGTCATGCCCGCGCTCCGCGGCGTGGCCGCCCGGTACCTCCACGCGCTCCCGCCTCCTCTCGGTTTCGGCCCCCGCCCTGCCCGGCGGTGGAACCGCCGATCCGGAAAGCAACACGAAACGGGGCCGGACCCGCCGGGCGACTCCCGGTGGCTCCTCGAACGCTCGGCGGATTCACCGCCGGCACCGACGGGGAGCAGCACGTGGAAGAGAAGGACAGGAAGACGCTCGCGGAGCAGCAGGCCCTGTTTCGCTACGGGGTCATCGCGGACCTCGTGCGCCTGCCGCCCGGGACGAAGGGAATCTACCGGCGGATCGAGGAGAAGGCGGAGGTCGAGTACACGATTCCCGGGTCGGCCCGCACACAGGTGGCCGCCGAGACGATTCGGGACTGGATACAGGCGTACCGCAAGGGTGGATTCGACGCGTTGCTTCCCCGGGTGAGGAAGGACGCCGGAGCCGCGCGCAGGCTGCCATCGGAGACATCCGACGCCCTCGTTCAGCTCAAGGAGGACCGGCCCGATCTCAGCGTCCAGCAGGTCATCAAGGTCGCCAGGGCGGAGCGGCTGGTTCCGGCGGATCTGGTCCTGCCGTACTCGACGGTCCACCGGCTCCTGGCGGTCCGGGGGCTCACCGGGCGTGCCCGGAAGGGCGACGGTGAAGGCAACGGCAAGGACCACCGGCGGTTCTCCTTCCAGAAGGCCGGCGACCTCTGGATGAGCGACGTGATGCACGGCCCCGCGGTCTCCACGGGCGGCGGGCGGAGGCGGAAGACGTACCTGATCGCCTTCCTCGACGACGCCACCCGGGTCATCCCGTTCGCCTCGTTCGCGTTCTCCGAGAACACGACCACGTTCCTGCCGGTGCTCAAGCAGGCGTTGATGCGTCGCGGGATCCCGAAGCGGCTCTTCGTCGACAACGGGGCGAACTACCGCTCGCACCAACTGGCCCTGGTCTGCGCGAAGCTGGGCATCAGTCTCATACACGCCCGCGCGTACCACCCGGAAGCGAAAGGGAAACAGGAACGGTGGTTTCGAACGGTCCGGATGCAGCTTCTCCCCATGCTGGCACCGGGCGATCTGACGAGCCTCGACGCGCTGAACCGCCGGCTCTGGGCCTACGTCGAGGGTGGGCTTGATCCGGTTTCGTGGACACCCAACGTGAGTCGGATAGGGTGTCGGCATGGGCGATCAGGCGAAGCGGACGAAGCGGGCCCGGCGGGCCTTCACGGATGAGTTCAAGGCGGGCGCCGT
>JAEZJH010000546.1 GCA_023436385.1 Pseudomonadota bacterium | reverse complement strand
CGACTGGGGGGGACGTTGGCCCGGGGAGCGGCGGAATCCGGGTGCCGCTCCCGATCGGGCCCGTGGCGCGTGGACGGAGACCTGCCCGGGAGCAGGTCTCCGCTGCGTCGAGGGCCCGCGTGGACGGTCGTCCTCCGGACGGCCGTCCACGACCCGCCGCTCTACGCGATCGCCTGCACGAGATGGGCGAGCCAGAGCGCGTGGCGGGCGATGTTCTGCCGCGAGGTCAGCTCCTTCTCCGACTCCGGGGCGAAGTAGCCGGTGCCGAGGTTGGCCACCGGGATCCCCTGCTCCAGGAACGGATCGACGCCGGTGCCGCCGCGGATCGGCGCCGGCTCGGACTGCCGGCCGATCGCCACCGCCAGGGCCTGGTTGGCCCAGCGGACCAGTTCGGGGAACTTGGCCAGCGCCGGGCCCATGTTGATGTACTGCTGCGTCACCTCCGCCTCGTGGCCGGTGGACTGGGCCACCGCGCGGACGTGCTCCTCGCGAGCCCGGAGCCCGGCCGGATCGAAGTCCCGGAGCCGGTAGTCGAGGAGCGCCACGGGGCCTTCCCGGCCGATCCGGTGCGGGTTGGTGTAGCCCTGGAAGCCCTCGCTCTCCTCGGAGAGGAGCGGCGTCGGGCCGGCGGTGGTGAGGAAGCGGGCCAGGTGCGCGGCGGCCTGGAGGATGGCGTCGTCGCAGCCGGCGAGCGAGCCGGGGGCGCGGGAGGCGACCTCGACCCGGGCGCCGAAGATCTCGCGGGGCGCGACCTGCTCCCGGAAGGCGGCGACGAGCTTCGCCTCCGCCGCGTCGAGGGCGGCGGCGTCGCGGCCGGCGAGGAGAAACTCGATCTCCGCGTTGCACTCGAGGTTCGGATCGGTGCGGTAGGCCACCGGGACGATCGCCGGATCGGCGAGGGACTGCATCGCCCGGGCGAAGATCACCGTGGAGTTCTGGTAGCGCTCGGCCTTGGCGGTGGCGCCGTGGGTGTTGACGCCGCGGACCGCCAGGGTGACGCGGCGGAGCTCGCCCGCGAGGCCGGCGAGGGGCCGGCCCTCGATCCGCACCCGGGCCCGGGCGGCGTTGAAGTTCTCCACGTTGACCTCGAAGGGATCGAGGCCGTCGCAGGTGTAGCCGTAGCGGACGCCGCGCTTCGCGAGGAGCGCCGCGAGGCCCTTCACCGCCGCCATCCGGCCGATCTCCTCGTCGGGCCGGAAGACGAGGAGGATCTCGCCGTGGGGGATCGCCGGGTTCTCCTGGAGGATCCGGGCGAGGGTCATCAGCTCCGCCATCCCCAGCTTGTCGTCGAAGCCGACCGGATAGTCGCCGGGGCCGTGGAGCACGTCGTCGCCGACGTAGGCCGCGAGGTGCGGGTAGGTGGCCACCGACACGGTGAGCCGGTCGTTCTTCGGGTAGCGGACCTGGCTCCCGTCCCACTTCGGGATCCGCTCGAGGCGCGGCACGGCGTTGGTGCCGTGGGAGGTGTCCATGTGAACCATGAACGCCACCGCGGGTCCGGGGCGGTTGCCGGGGATCTTCACGATCAGGTTGGCGCTCTCGTCCTGCTCGGCCGCGTACCCCTGGCCCTCGAAGTAGCGGCGGAGGTAGTCGGAGAGGACCCGCTGGCCCTCGCTCGAGGGGATGGTCTCGCTCCGCTCGTCGCTCTGGGAGTCGAGGGCGATCACCGCCTCGAGGAACTCGGTGCCCCAGGTGGCAAGGGTCTCGAGGTCCTGGGCGGGGGTCCGGAAATCGGCGTTCATCGCTAGCTCCTCGGGCGGCTCCCCGGTGATCGCGGGCCGCCCAACGCAAGATCGCGCGCATCATGCCACTTCGGGCCACCCCGGGGGGACCCTCGCGTCCGCGCGCCGACGCCGTCCCCCCGATCGCTCCGCGAGAAGACGCAACCGCTCGCCCCCTTCGGAATCCAACCATCCGACATTCCAGGGCCGGCGTCGGGTCTTTCCCGACCTACCAGGCAGGCCGGCGGTACGCCCGGCCCCGGGCCCGGCCGATCCGCTCGTCGAGTTTGCCGCCGACCGGACCTTTGGTAGGCTGCCCCGCCAAATTGGGCCAAGGAGACCCGGATGAAACTACTCGTGCTCGCGCTCGCGGCGGCCTTCGTGCCGGCGGTCGCTACGGCTGCACCG
The DNA here is from genome assembly GCA_023436385.1 of Pseudomonadota bacterium. GTDB lineage: Bacteria > Myxococcota > Myxococcia > Myxococcales > Vulgatibacteraceae > JAEZJH01. The sequence continues at coordinate 2,777 of JAEZJH010000546.1, read as the reverse complement.
CTTGTCGACGGCATCGCGATCCGGCCCCGGGGGCCGGGGCTCGAGATCCAGGCCGCCGGTCGACTCGGTCGGCTCGGCCCCGCGGAGCTGACCGACGCCGATCGCCTGATCACCGCCCTCCCCGAGGCGATCGCCCTTCCTCCCGCGGTTCGGGCCCCGGGGGCCTTCCGGCTGGGCAAGGCCTTCCCGATTCGCGCCGGTGGCCTGGTGCAGCGCCTCGAGCAGCGGATCGACGGCGTCCCGGTGGAGGGCGCGAGCCTCGCGGTGCGCCTCGACGACCAGGGCGAGATCCGCTGGTCCGCGGGCCAGGTCTTCGATCCGGCCCGCGCCAACGCCGCCCGGTCCTCGCTCACCGCCCGCGAGGCGGTGACAAGGGCCAACGCGCTCTCCGCGGTTCCCTCCGCCAACGTCGATCGCGCCCGGCTCGTCTACCTGCCGATGGGGACGGAGCTGATCCTCGCCTACCGCGTCGACCTGCCGGCGCAGCCCGGGGCGACGCTCGACGCGCCGACGGTGTGGATCGACGCGGCCAACGGCGAGCTGCTGAAGCGGGTCAACCGGGTCCGTTTCGCGCACCGGGCGAAGGTCTGGCCGGAGAACCCGGTCTCCACGCCGGAGATGATCACGGTGACGCTCCCCGACCTGCCGCCGGAGGCGAACCAGCTGGCCGGCGAGTGGGTGGTGGCCAAGAACTGTGTCGACGAGCACCAGACGGTGGCGCTCCGGAACGGCAGCCAGTCCTACGCGATCCACGTCTGCACGGAGAAGAGCAAGGCCACCGCCGACGCGAACCTCGACTTCTTCTTCGACCCGGTGATGGACGTCTGGAACGCCGCCGGCCACGAGGACGACTTCGCCGAGGTCCACGGCTACCACCACGTCTCCCGCGCCTACGAGTTCTTCCGGGGCCTGGGCCTCGAGCAGGTCAACACCAAGCCGCTGCCGACGGTCGTCAACTACCGCTACCCGTTCGGCTACGACAGCTCGGCCACCTGGGAGAACGCGCAGGATCCCTACGGCAAGCTCTTCCCCTACGACAACGCCTTCTTCCTGCCCGGCGGGCAGGGGATCTTCGGCGAGGACCGGCCCTTCGACTCGATCGTCTTCGGCCAGGGCAGCGAGGCGGACTTCGGCTACGACGGCGGCGTCTTCTACCACGAGTTCACCCACGCGGTGGTCGAGGCCACGGCGAACCTCGGCTGGTCGTTCCTTGACCAGTACGGCATCGACGGCGCGCCCGGCGCGCTGAACGAGGGCTTCGCCGACTACTTCTCCCACGCGATCACCAACGATCCGGTGATCGGCGAGTACGCCAACGGCGGCTACGGCGCGATCCGCACCGCGGAGAACGACGCCACCTGCCCCGGCTCGCTGATCGGCGAGACCCACGAGGATTCGAACGTCTGGACCGCCGCCCTCTGGGACATCCGCCAGCTGCTGGGCGCCGGGCTGGACCAGGCGATCTTCGTCGCCCTCACCACCCTGCCCTCCGAGGTCTCGTTCGAGGGCGCCGCCGAGGCGGTGATCGCCGAGGTCGGCACGCACTTCGACGAGGGCGCCGCCGCCCAGGCCCGGGCGGCCTTCGAGGCCCGCGGTCTCCTCGGCTGCAACGACCGGGTGATCGAGCTGAAGAAGAGCGGCGACGGGCGGGAGTTCATGTACCTGGGCGGCACGTACGGGGCCTACACCCCCATGCCCTCGTACATGCAGTTCCGGATCGAGGCGAAGAACGAAATCCGCGAGCTCTTCGCCACCGTCCGCTACATCTACTCGGACCAGGAGTACCCCGCGGAAGTCAGCGTGGTGGCGAAGCCGGGCGCCGAGCCGATCAAGTTCAAGTCGCCGTTCTCCGGCCGCGTCTCCGGCGACTGGACCCACAAGGCCGACTTCGGCACCGTGTCCCGGGGCGGCACGGCCGAGTTCGAGACCCCGCTGCCGGCTGGCCCGGTGCACTTCGCGCTGATCAACACCGGCCTCACCGAGGCGGTGATCGGGGACTTCGAGATCGAGTGGACCGAGGCCGAGGGGACCGGTGGGACCGGCGGGACCGGCGGGACCGGCGGGACTGGCGGGACCGGCGGCACGGGCGGCACCGACGAGGAGAAGCCGGACCGGGGCGGCGGCTCCGACTCCTCGGGCTGCGCCCAGGCGGGCGGCAGCGCCGGGGCCGCGGGCCTCCTCGTCGCCGCGGCGCTCTTCTTCCGGCGGCGCCGGCAGGCGTAGGCTTCGGCGGCCTGCTGGACCAGGGCCCCCTGGTCAACCCGACGGCCCCCTCCCTTCCGGGTGGGGGCCGTCGTCGTTCCTGGCCGGGGACGGCGCCCGCCCCGGCGCCGGACGGCGCGTTGCTGTCGACGAGCCAACAATGCGCGGTGTCGGGCGAAAAAAGAAAACGGCTCCCTCGGCCCGCGCGGCCCCGATAGTAGGCACCACCGGTTCCGGCCGGGACGGATCTTCTCATCCACGATGCAGCGGGAGTCCCGTACGTCATGGATACAACCTTGCAGGCCCTGGTGGAGCGAGCCGCGACTACCGCCGGCCGCGACCGCACCCGCCTCCTCGACGTGGTGCGCGAGGTCCAGGCCCACCACGGCAGCGTCCCCGCCGCCGCCATCGACCGGATCGCCGCGCTCTTGGAAGTGCCCCGGGTCGAGGTCGAGGGCGTGGTGACCTTCTACGCGTTCCTCTCCAAGGAACCGCGCGGCCGCCACGTGATCCGGCTCTCCACCTGCCCGGCCTGCCGCGGCCCCCACGGCCACCTCACCGCTGCCGCCCTCGAG
>JAEZJH010000508.1 GCA_023436385.1 Pseudomonadota bacterium | reverse complement strand
ACCCACACTTGATTCACGCTGGAACGCCCAGAGCGGTCAGAGCGCCCGCAACACGTCCCCGTTTCGCCCATAGCGGAATTCACTGGCGGCGGAAGGATCCCGCCGGACCGGACCGCACCCGGATCAGAACGGACGACCGATGCGTGGAGAACGCGGGAAGCGACGCCGGACGGCAGCGCTTCCGCCCGCGTCAAAGCCCAAAAAAGAACGGCCCGGCATCGAGCCGGGCCGTCTTCTCGACGAGCGATTCGCGGACTCCGCCTTCGCTACGGCTGTCCGAGCGCCCGGCGGATCGCCACCAGCTCGCCCACCAGCCGCTCGAAGCCCTCGAAGTCGAGGGAGTTCGGCCCGTCGCAGAGCGCCTCATCGGGCCGGGGGTGCAGCTCGAGGAACACCGCGTCGGTGCCCACCGCCGCCGCCGCCCGGGCCAGCGCCGCCACGAAGCGCCGCTCGCCGCCGCTCTTGCCACCGGCGGCGGAGGGGAGCTGCACGGCGTGGGTGGCGTCCATGCAGACCGGCACGCCCAGCTCGCGCATCAGCGGCAGGGACCGGAAGTCGACCACCAGGTTGTGGTAGCCGAACGAGGCCCCGCGCTCGGTGAGGAAGATCCGCCCCTCGGCGCCGCTCGCGGTCAGCTTGCCGACCGCGTGGGCCATGTCCTTCGGCGCGACGAACTGGCCCTTCTTCACGTTCACCGCCCGGCCGCTCTTCGCACAGGCGACGAGGAGATCCGTCTGCCGGCAGAGGAACGCCGGCACCTGCAGGACGTCGGCGACCTCCGCCGCCCGCTCCACCTGCGCCGTCTCGTGGACGTCGGTGAGGAGCGGGAGCCCGGTCTCGCGCTTCACCCGGGCGAAGATCGGCAGGGCCGCCTCCAGCCCCGGACCACGATACGAGGAGAGGCTGGTGCGGTTGGCCTTGTCGAAGCTGCACTTGAAGACCGCGGGCAGCCCGTACTTCTCCGCCACCCGCTTCACCGTGAAGGCGGTCTCGAGGGTCCGCTCCTCGGTCTCGATCACGTCGGGACCGCAGACCAGGACCAGGGGCCGACCCTCGCCGAGGATCACGTCCTCGCGCACCGTGCAGGCGACCTCGCTCACGCGTCGCCCTTCGCGGCCGGAGCCCGCACCGCCACCACGTTGGCCGGCGCCGCGCGACGGTCCCGGTTCTCCAGCGCCGCCCGGATGAACGACGAGAAGAGCGGGTGCGGCGCGGTCGGCTTCGACTTGAACTCGGGGTGGAACTGGCAGGCGACGTAGTAGGGGTGGCCGGGCAGCTCGATCATCTCCACCAGGTCGAGGTCCGGGTTCACGCCGCTGAACACCATCCCCGCCTCTTCGTACTGGCTCCGGAAGGCGTTGTTGAACTCGAACCGGTGACGGTGGCGCTCGCGGATCAGCTCCGCGCCGTAGAGCGCCCGGGCCTTGGTGCCCTCCGTCAGCTTGCAGGCGTAGGCGCCGAGCCGCATCGTCCCGCCCAGGTTGACGATCGCCTTCTGCTCCTCCATCGGCGTCACCACCGGGAAGGGCGTCTGGTCGTCGAACTCGAGGGAGTTGGCGCCCTCGAGGCCGAGCACGTGGCGGCCGTACTCCACCACCGCCATCTGCAGGCCGAGGCAGATCCCGAAGAAGGGGACCTTGTTCTCCCGGGCCCAACGGATCGCCGCGATCTTCCCCTCGGTGCCCCGGACCCCGAAGCCGCCGGGGACCAGCACCGCGTCGACGGCGGCCAGCTCCCGCGCCGGCCCGTCCTCCTCGATCTTCTGGGAGTCGACGAAGGTCAGCTTCACCCGCACGTCGTTGGCGATCCCGCCGTGGGTCAGCGCCTCGTTGAGCGACTTGTAGCTCTCCGCCAGCTCCACGTACTTGCCGACGATGGCGATCTTCACCTCGCCGCGGCCGGGCCGGAGGATCCGCTCGTTGATCCGCTCCCAGGCGTCGAGGCGCGGCGCCCGCGACCAGATGTTGAGCACCTCGGCGATCTTGTCGTCGAGGCCCTCGTCGCGGAGCATCAGCGGCACCTGGTAGATCGTCGGCGCGTCGAGGGAGGCGAACACCGAGCCCGGATCGACGGAGCAGAAGAGGGCGATCTTGTCCCGCATCTCCTTGGGCAGCGGCTTCTCCGAGCGGCAGATCAGGATGTCCGGCTGGATGCCGATCTCCCGGAGCTTGCCCACCGAGTGCTGGGTCGGCTTGGTCTTCAGCTCCCCGGCGGCGGCGATGTACGGGACGTAGGTGAGGTGCAGGTAGAGGCAGTTGGCGGCGCCGACGTCGTAGCGCATCTGCCGGATCGCCTCGAGGAACGGCAGCGACTCGATGTCGCCGACCGTGCCGCCCACCTCGACGATGGTGACGTCGTAGCCCTCGCCCGCCTCGCGGATCACCGACTTGATCTCGTCGGTGATGTGCGGAATCACCTGGACCGTCTTCCCCAGGTAATCGCCGCGGCGCTCCTTCTCGATCACCGCGTTGTAGATCCGCCCGGTGGTGAAGTTGTTCGACCGGGTCATCTTGGCGCTGGTGAAGCGCTCGTAGTGGCCGAGGTCGAGATCGGTCTCCGCGCCGTCGTCGGTGACGAAGACCTCGCCGTGCTGGTACGGGCTCATCGTGCCCGGGTCGACGTTGATGTACGGATCGAGCTTGAGCAGGGTGATCCGCATCCCGCGGTTCTCGAGGAGCGCGCCGATCGAGGCGGCCGCGAGCCCCTTGCCCAGCGACGACACCACGCCGCCGGTCACGAAGATGAACTTGTTGCGCTTGGGGCGCACGGAGGCTGCCGTCATCGGTGTTCCTCGCCAGGCGGGACCTGGGCCCCGCCGAGAAGCGCGCGGACGCGCGCGAGATCCTCGGGAGTGTCGATTCCGAAGGCCGCGTAACCGGTGTCGATCACCCGGATGCGATGGCCATGCTCGAGCGCCCGGAGCTGCTCGAGCTTCTCCTCGCCCTCGAGCGGCGTGGCCGGGAGCGAGGTGAACCGCTTCAGGAACGCGGCGGTAAAGCCGTAGATGCCCACGTGGGCCCGGGCCAGCGGGGAGACGCCGCCACCGCGCCGGTGGGGAATGGGGGCCCGGGAGAAGTAGAGGGCGTCGCCCTTCCCGTCGCGCACCACCTTGACGACGTTGGGGTTCTCCCACTCGCCCTCGCGGAGCGGACGGGCCAGGGTGGCCATCTCCACCGCCGGATCGGCGAACGCGGCGATCACCGCCTCGATCGCCTCCGGCGCCAGGAGCGGCTCGTCGCCCTGCACGTTGACGATCACGTCGAGCGGGCCCAGGGCCTCGGCGGCCCGGGCGCAGCGATCGCTGCCCGAGGCGCAGGAGGCCGGCGTCAGCACCGCCTCGCCCCCCGCCGCGCGGACGGCGGCGGCGATCCGTTCGTCGTCGGTGGCGACCACGGCACGGCGCACGCCCCGGGCGGCCTTCGCCCGGTCGAGGACATGCACCACCATCGGCTTGCCGGCGATGTCCGCGAGCGGCTTGCCCGGAAGGCGCTCGCTCGCGTACCGCGCCGGAATGATGACCGCGACTTCCACGGGACCCCTCGGGCCTGCGGACATCGACTGCCGGCCCGGGCCCTTATGGAGCACCGGGCCGACCCGTGTCAACGGCCCGACAACGCGCACCGTTGCCCCCTCCCCGGGCGCCTCCTACCTTCGAAGGCCATGAAGATCGTCCACGTCGTCGGGGCCCGGCCCAACTTCATGAAGGTCGCCCCGGTGCTCCGGGCGGTGGAGCGGGCCGGTTTCGCGGAGAACCGGCTGGTCCACACCGGCCAGCACTACGACTTCGCGATGAGCGACGTCTTCTTCGTCGACCTGGGAATGCCGCGGCCCGATCTCTTCCTCGGCGTCGGCTCCGGGAGCCACGCCGAGCAGACGGCCAAGGTGATGATCGGCTTCGAGAAGCTCCTCCTCGAGGAGCGACCCGACCTCGTGGTGGTGGCCGGCGACATCAACTCCACCCTCGCCTGCGCCCTCGTCGCCGCAAAGCTCCAGCTCCCCTCCGCGCACGTCGAGGCGGGGCTCCGCTCCTTCGATCGCACCATGCCGGAGGAGGTGAACCGGATCGTCACCGACCGGCTCTCCGAGCTGCTCCTCACCCCGTCCGCCGACGCCGACGAGCACCTCCTCCGCGAGGGCACCGACCCCGCGCGGATCCACCGCGTCGGCAACGTGATGATCGACAGCCTGCTGGCCCATCTGCCCCGGGCCGAGGAGCGGCGCGTCCCGGAGTCGCTGGGACTCATGCCCGGCGGCTACGCGGTCCTCACCCTCCACCGCCCCGCCAACGTCGACGATCCCGGGGTCCTCGCCGGGCTCCTCGACGCCGTCGCCGAGTTGCAGGAGGCGATCCCGGTGGTCTTCCCGGTGCACCCGCGAACCCGAAAGATGCTCGCCGCCGCCGGCCTCGAGGCCCGGCTCGCCGCGCTCCCGGGCCTCCGGACCTGCGAGCCGCTGGGCTACCTCGAGTTCCTGGGGCTCACCTCCCGGGCGAGGCTGGTGCTCACCGACTCCGGTGGCCTGCAGGAGGAGACCACCGCCCTCGGCATCCCCTGCCTCACCCTCCGGGAGAACACCGAGCGCCCGGTGACGGTCGCCGAGGGGACCAGCACGCTGGTGGGCCGCGATCCCCGCCGCATCGTCGCGGCGGCGCGGGAGGTCCTCGCCGGCCGGGGCAAGGCGGGCCGGATCCCCGACCTCTGGGACGGCCGGGCGGCGGAGCGGATCGCGGAGGTCTTCCGGCGGTTCGGCGTCTCGCGCGGGCTGGTCCCCGCCTAAGCGCCCACCGGCAGCCGCACCCGGAAGGTCGCGCCCTGCCCCGGCTCGCTCTCCGCCTCGATGGTCCCGCCGTGGGCCTCGACGAAGCGCCGGGCGATCTGCAGCCCCAGCCCCAGGCCGTCGGCGCCGCCCCGTTCCCGGTGGAAGTTCCGGTCGAAGATCCGCGGCAGGTCGGCCGCGGCGATCCCCGGGCCGTGGTCCCGGATCTCCAGGACCAGCGCGCCCGGCAGGCCCCGGGCCGTCACCACCACCTCCGTTTCCGGCGGGCCGTAGCGGAGGCCGTTGGCGAGGAGGTTGACCACCACCCGCTCGAACCGCGCGGGATCGGCGAGGAGCGGCGGCAACTCCGGCGGCACGTCGACCCGGATCCGCTCCACCGCCAGCCCGCCCTCGAGGCGCGCCAGGAGGTCTTCGAGGAACGGCCGGAGGGCGAGCGGCACCCGCCGGAGCGGAAAGCCCGCGTCGGCCCGCGCCGTCTCCACCAGGTCGCGGATCATCTCCGCCGCCCGCCGGGCGGTGGCGGCGATCGTCCGGGCCTTCGGCGCCACGCGCTCCGGCGCCGGATCCCGGGCGAGGAGCTGCGCCTGGCTGCAGATCGCGGTGAGCGGCGCCCGGAGGTCGTGGGAGACGGTGCGGACCAGCTCCTCCCGCTCCTCGAGGAGCCGCTCCCGCTCGCGGGCGTGACGGCGGGCCTCCGTCACCTCGTGGCCGGCCATGGCGAAGCACCCCTCGTCGAGCCGGAACGCGGTGACCTCGAAGACCCGCCCTTCCCGGGAGGTCGAATCCACCAGCTGCGGCTCGCCGGTGGCCAGGGCCCGGGAACAAGCGGCGAGCACGTGGGGATGCGCGGGCCAGCTCTCCTCGGCCCGGGTCCCGACCACGTCCTCCCGGCGGAAGCCGACGAGCCGCTCGAAGGCCGCGTTCACCGCCAGGACCCGCGCCCCGCACAGTTGCCCGCTCCCGTCGAAGCGCGGCTCGAGCACCGCCACCGGTTCGAGGAGGTTCTCGAACAGCGCCCGGTACCGAGCTTCGCTCCGCCGAAGGCCCCGGTCGTCGTCCACGGCACCCCCCGAAATCGTCCACGCTGGGACAAAGCCTATTTCACCTTGGGTGTGCGTGTCCTGTTTACGTCATCCGACCAGGAGGCGAACCAGCTTGTCGAGCCCGCGGAGCTGCCGGTCGCGTCCCGGGTCCTTGGCCGGGTTCACCACCGCGGCGTCGAGGAGGGACCGGACCGCGACCCCGAGGTCCGGCACGAAGGGCGGGAGCCGCCCTTCCACCTCGGGGAAGAAGTGCCCGGTGAGCGCCAGGCCGGCGTAGAGCGCCCGATCCGCGCCCACCTCCCGGGCCCGGGCCCGGACGGTGGCGGGATCCAGCGTCGCCCCGGGCCCCGCCTTCCATCCGGCCTCGCCGCGGACCAGCTCCCGGAGGTCCACCAGCTCCACCAGCGGCACCGCGAAGCCGCGGCGGGCCAGGGAGAGGACGTGGACCAGGAGCGCGTCCTCGCCCGAGAGGCGCAGCGCCCCCGGCCCGTAGACCTTGGCGCGGCTCGCCCGGGCGAACAGCCCCTCCTCGCCGCCGCCGGGGAGGAGGCGGGTGTAGAGCTTCAGGTAGAAGCGGGTGTTGAAGAGCACGGAGGCGGGCGCATCGGGGTCGGGCTCGTCCGGCTCCGCGGGCAGGAAACCCTCCTCGGCGAGCGCCCGCTCGATGGCCGCCCGATCCGCCTCGCGGACCAGGAGCCGCAGCTCCGGCACCGCCCGGAACCCGATGTGCGGGTAGAGGGTGTCGGTGAAGGAGGCGGCGTCGAGGAGGATCGCCGGCGCCTCCACCCCGGCGAGCGCCCCCTTCAGCGACATCAGCTTGAAGACGTTGTCGTTGGCGACGCCCTGGTGGAAGCCGAGGAGGAGGTCCTTCGCCGCCTCCGGGGTCCGGACCGCGGGCAACCGGTAGGCCAGGTTGTAGGCGGCGATCCCGGCGAGGCCGTGGTGCGCGAGGAAGCGCACCGCCTCGTCCCAGTCGGCGGGCGCCTCCAGGTTCTTCGGTGGTTCGAAGCTGGTGACCCGGGAGATCCAGCCGGGAGCGAAGCCGTCCACGTCTCCTCCTTCGGCCGATCGATCCGTCGTCGGCCGCCGGCCGGTCCGCGTACGGGACCGGCCGGCGGAGGATACGGGCGTTACGGCGCGACGACCAGCGTCCCCGTCTGCAGGCCCGGGGTGACGGTGTCGGCGTCGCAGTACAGCCAGTGGATCCCGTCGCGGGTGAACCGGTACTGCAGCGCGTAGGTCCCGGCCGCCGGGGCGGTGAAGGTCGCCCGGTAGTGGTCGAAGAGCGACGGCTCGGCGCCCGCGTCGAGGTTGGCCGGGAACCAGCGCCACGCCGGATCGCACTCCGCCTGGCTGCCGGCGGGGCCGAAGCCCACCTGCGCGACGAACGGATTGGCCGGCGGCGCGCCGATGTCGGTGACCTCCGGCTCGCTCACCCGGCCGAGCAGCTCGGGGGTGGCGGTGTTGGCGGTGGCGTTCACCGTCGCCGAGTCGGTGCGGCAGCTGTAGATGTTGGCGTCCGCGCCGGTGGTGAAGGTGAAGGCGTCGGAGAGGCTCCCGGGGAAGTTGCCGGTGTTGACCACCTCCACGGCTACGCGGCCGGCCGCGTGGGCCGGGGTCTCGCAGGTGATCTCCGTCGGGGAGACCGCCACCACGTTGAGGCAGGCGACGCCGCCCAGGGAGACGCCGGCCACCGTGCCGACGTGGGTGTCGGTGGCGTCGACGCCGAGGTGCCGGCCGAGGATGCGGAGCGCCTGATGCGGGTGGTTGACGCCGCAGGCGCCGCCGGCGGGCCGCGACGGGCCCTCGGCGGGGAGCACCTCGGTGATCAGCGGGCAGGGCGCCTTGTCGTGGCAGTCGGAGTCGGCGCAGTCGGCGACGCCGTCGAGGTCGTCGTCGGCGCCGTTGGCGCAGTCGATCTCGGTGGCCACGCCGGCGACGCAGCGGCAGTCGTCGACGTCGATCGGCGCGACGCCGGTGCCGCAGCCCAGGCCCTCGCAGTCGGCGTCGTCGCAGTTCGCCACCTGGTCGCCGTCGTTGTCGATCGGCCCGGAGGCGTTCCGATCGCCGCAGATCGTCTCCGCGGGCCGGCCGAGGCCGCCCTCGGCCACACAGAGGCAGCCGATGCCGCAGGAGTCCTCGGTGCAGTCGAGATCGGCGCAGTCGGTGAGCGAGTCGCCGTCGTTGTCGTTCCCGTCGCCGCAGGCGGAGGCGGTCTCGGTGGGGAGGAGGTTCTCGCAGACGCAGCCCTGGCCACAGGAGGCGGCGGCGCAGTCGGGATCGGCGCAGTCGATCTTGCCGTCGCCGTCGTTGTCGACGCCGTCGCCGCAGTTGGCCGGCAGCTCCACGGCGACGCCGTTGGCGCAGCCGCAGCCGGTCCCGCACGAGCGGCCGGCGCAGTCCGAGTCGGCGCAGTCGAGGGCGTTGTCGTGGTCGTTGTCGACGCCGTCGCCGCAGGAGCCGGCGCCCTCGGTGGCCAGGCCCCGGGCGCAGACGCAGCCGTCGGTGTTCCAGCAGCGGAGCCCGTCGCAGTCGGGGTCGGCGCAGTCGGCCTGGGCGTCGCCGTCGTTGTCGATCCCGTCCTCGCACTTCACCTCGCCGGTGGGGCAGCCGCCGCCGGGGCAGGGCTCGCAGCGGCAGCCGGGGCTCCCGGCCTCCGAGCAGTCCTGCTCCGCGCAGTCGGGATCGAGGCAGTCCTGGAGGTTGTCGCCGTCGTTGTCCTGGAAGTCGCCGCAGCGCAGCTCCCGGGGCCGGCCGACGTCGCCGTCGAGGACGCAGAGGCAGCCGGGGCCGCAGGTCTCGTCGAGGCAGTCGTCGAGGTCGGCGCAGTTGGCCTGGCCGTCGCCGTCGTTGTCGATGGCGGTGAGGTCGAGCTGGAGATCGCCGCAGTTGACCTCGCTGGCGATCCCCTCGATGCAGGTGCAGCCGGCGCCGCAGGCCGCGCCGTCGCAGTCGGGATCCTCGCAGTCGAAGCGGCCGTCGCCGTCGTCGTCCTCGCCGTCGCCGCAGGCGGTCTCGCGGCCGACGCAGCCGGGGACGTTGCCCTCGTGGCCGCAGTTCTTCCCGGGGTCGGTGTTGGAGCAGGCGAGACCGACGCAGTCGGTGTCCTCGCAGTCGGGAGCGCCGTCGCCGTCGTCGTCGGCGCCGTTGGTGCAGGCGGCCTCGGTGGCCAGGCAGGTGGGGGCGCCGCCGACGGTGCCGCAGTTCAGCCCGGAGCCACAGGCGAGGCCCATGCAGTCCTCGTCGAGGCAGTCCTTCTGGCCGTCGCCGTCGTCGTCGACGCCGTTGCCGCAGTCGCGCTCCCGCTCGACGCAGGAGGGCTGGGTGGCGCCGGGCGCCCGGCCGCAGTTCAAGTCGCCGTTGGTGGCGCTGCAGGGCTCGCCCAGGCAGCCGGAGTCGGCGCAGTCGATCCGGCCGTCGCAGTCGTCGTCGATCCGGTTGGTGCAGTCCTCGTAGCCGAGGCCGCAGCTGCAGGTGCCCTCGCCGGCGGCGGTGTTGTCGCAGACGAACCCGGGGGCTCCACAAGACTCCCCGGCGCAGTCCGGGTCGGCGCAGTCGACGTAGCCGTCGTCGTCGTCGTCCTGGCCGTTGACGCAGTTGGCCTCGACGCACTGGCCGTCCCGGCACTCCTCGAGGGCCACGCCCGCGCCGTCGCGCTTGCAGTAGTGGATCGTCTTCGACCCGGCGGCGTCCTCGCCGCAGCCGCCGCAGTTGTCGCGGGAGGTGAGGTCGACGCCGTCGTCGACCTTGCCGTTGCAGTCGTCGTCGAAGCCGTCGCAGGTCTTGTCGTTCGCCGCGGCGGTCATCCCCAGCGGCTCGCACTTCGGCGCCCCGTTGATGCAGGAGGCCACGCCCTCGGCGCAGACCCCCTTCATGTTCGGGTGGGCGCAGTCGGCCTCGCCCTCCCGGAAGGGACCGGCCGAGCGCAACGCCGCCAGGTCGGCGGCGATCTCGTCCTCCTCGTCGATCAGCTCGTCGCAGTCGTCGTCGAGGCCATTGCAGTGGCCCTCGACCGGCTTACACTTTGGCCCGCCGTCGCCCCCGCCGTCGCCACCACATGCGGCCAGCATGGCCGCGGCGAGGAGGAGCGCCCAGAGTCCGCGCTTCATCGGTACGCCTCTCGCGATGCACCGCGCGGAGGGGTTCCCATCGAACGCGACCCACGCCCCCGGGGTACGTGGCCTCCCGGGCACCGAGCCTGGTAGAACCACGCCCGCGATGGGCACGGAACAGGGAAGCCCCCGGCCGAGCGGCTGGGTTTGGTCGGATCTTCGACGTTGACACACCAGGCGGTCAAGCAGGCTCTCGGCGTTTCGCCGGGGAACGAATCGGACGACCTCGAGGAGCTCGACTCCGCTCTCGACGAGGAGGGCCCGGTCCTATCCGGGGGTCCCGGGCCGGAGACCTACGAGGTCCGCTTCACCGTCGAGCCCAACTACGCCGGCTGGCGCCTCGACCGCTATCTCTGCGAGAAGATTCGCCGGCTCTCCCGGACCAAGGTTCAGCGGGCGCTCAAGCGGGACCTGGTCTACCGGGGCTCCGGCAAGCTCAAGGCCTCGACCCTGGTGGTCCCGGGCCTCTCGTTTTCCCTGATCCGCCGCCGGGATCCGGAGCCCGAGTGCGAGCGGGATTTCCGGATCGCCTACCAGGACGAGGACGTCCTGGTGGTGGACAAGCCGGCCGGGCTGGCCATCCACCCCACCGCCCGCTACTTCCACCACACCCTCACCGCGGTCCTCCGGGAGCGGCAGCCCGCCGGCGAGAAGTGGGACATCGCCCACCGGCTCGATCGCGAGACCAGCGGCCTGGTGGTCTGCGGCAAGCACCCCGCCGCCACCGGGAAGCTGAAGATCGCCTTCGCCCGCCACGGCGTGATCCGCAAGGAGTACCTAGCGCTGGTCCACGGCTGGCCGGAGGCGGACGAACGGGAGGTGGACCTCCCCCTGGCCTTGTTAACCGACCATCCACTCCGGGTGAAGATGGGCGTGGTCCCGCCGCCGGAGGGGAAGGCGGCGGTGACGCGGGTGGTGGTGGAGCGCCGCTTCCGCCGGGACGTGCCCTGGCGCGGGCCGGAGCTGGCCCTGGTCCGGTGCTTCCCCCGGACCGGCCGGCAGCACCAGCTCCGGGTGCACCTCGCCGCGATCGGCCACCCGATCGTCGGCGACAAGATCTACGGGCCCAGCGACCGCTACTTCGGGGACTTCGCCGACGGCGTGCTCTCCGAGACCGCCCGGGCCGAGCTGGTCCTCCCCCGGCACGCGCTCCACGCCGCGGCGATCGCCTTCCCCCACCCGCGGGACGGCCGGGAGACCCGGGTCGAGGCGCCGCTCCCGGCGGATCTGGCGGCGCTGCTCCCCGGGGACGGCGGGGCGTAACCGGAGCTACCCTCCCGCCGGCGGATCCTCTAAAGTCCCGCCGATGCGTTCCCTCGCCCTCGCCCTCCTCGCCGCCCTCCCCTTCCTCGCGGCCTGCTCCACGCCCTGCGAGGACCTGGCCGAGAAGATCTGCGCCTGCGAGCGGACCACCACGCTCCGGGATGCGTGCGAGCGGCGGGCGAGCGAGCTGCAGGACTCCCGGGGCACCAGCGACGCCGAGCAGGATCGGTGCGAGGGCTTCCTCGACACCTGCGACTGCAACGCCCTCAACACCGCCGCTGGGAAGCGGGCCTGCGGGTTGGCGGAGTAGCCAGGCCGGATCAGGGCGCCGGCGCCGGTTCGAGCGCCAGCGGCAACCCGACCCCGCCGCGAATCGCCGCCAGCACCATCCGCGTCGCCGGCGAGCGGTTGAGCGTGTAGAAGTGGATCCCCGGCGCGCCGCGGGCGAGCAACTCCTCGCACTGCTCGATGGCGTGGGCGATCCCCAGCGCCTCCACCGCCCGGGGATCGTCCCGGTGGCGCTCCGCCGCCAGCTGCAGCCGCCGGGGGATGGTGGCGCCGCACTCCCGGGTGAACCGCTCCACCTGCTCGTAGTTGGTGAGCGGCATGATCCCCGGGACCACCGGCACCCCGATCCCCGCCCGCCGGCTCCGCTCGAGAAAATCGAAATAGAAGGCATTGTCGAAGAAGAGCTGGGTGATCGCGAAGTCGAGCCCCGCCTCCACCTTCTCCGCCAGGTGCCGGAGATCCTCCTCCCGACTCGGCGCCTCGAGGTGTCCCTCCGGATAGCAGGCCCCGCCCACGGAGAAGCGATACCCCTCGGCGTGGATGAAGCGCACCAGCTCGCTCGCGTACCGGAAGCCGCCCGGGGCCGGCGCGAACGCGGCGGCGCCCCTGGGCGGATCGCCCCGGAGGGCGAGCACGTTCTCGATCCCCGCCTCCTCGAAGTCGGTGAGGATCTCCCGGAGTTCGTCGGAAGAGTGGCCGACGCAGGTGAGGTGAGCCATCACCTCGAGACCCAGGTCGGCGGAGAGGCGCCGGGCGAGGCTCACCGTCCGGGTCCGGGTCGAGCCGCCGGCGCCGTAGGTGATCGAGACGAAGTCCGGCCCCAGCGGCAAGAGCTCGTCGATGGCGCGGAGGAGCTGCGCCTCCCCCGTCCGGTCCTTGGGCGGGAAGAACTCGAACGAGAAGCAGGGATTGCTCCCCGAGAGCCGGTCGCGGATGCGCATCCACCGAACCGTAGGGAGCCGCGACGCGATGCGCCGCGCCGGCCGCCGCGCGGGGGCACCCGGTCCGTCTGGCTACCGGCGGCCCCCGTGCAAAGCCTGCCCCCATGGGCAAACTCGCTTCGATCGCCGCGCGGCTGCCGGCCCTCCTCCTCGCCGCGTCGCTCCCGGTGGCGGCCGCGGCCACGGGCGAGGTCGCGC
>JAEZJH010000441.1 GCA_023436385.1 Pseudomonadota bacterium | reverse complement strand
GGGAGCACCCGGAGAACGAGCTGACGCTGGCCCTGGTCCTCGAGGACCCGGGGCCCGATCGGCCGGCCTGTGCGGACGATGGGGACTGCGGGCCGGCCGCGTACTGCGAGCGTGGCACCGGCGGTTGCGGGGACGGCGGCTACTGCGCACCGAGGCCCACCTCCTGCCGGGCCGATCCGCTCCAGCGCACGGTTTGCGGCTGCGACGGCAACCTCTACGAGGGACCGTGCTCGGCGAACGCGTCCGGGGTCGACTCCGTGCTCCCGGATTCCACGACCCGTTGCGACCGACTGTTTGCGTGTGGAGCGCTCCTGTGCCGGGAAAACCAGGAGGCCTGCGTGCGGGAGACCCGCTCCGGGCCCGGTGGCCAGCCGATACCGTACTGCAGTCGGGCGTACTTCACCGAGCCCCGACCTGCCGGGTGCGATCCGGCCGTTCCCACCTGCGCGTGCGTGACGATGCCGGAGTGTGTCTGTACCGAGTTGGCGGAGGGGCAGCTTCAACTCGACTGCAACTTCGAGTAGTCGGTCCCTCGAGCTCGCCTCCAGCCTTCCGGCCGGGGCTGCGCGTCCTACTTGCCCTTCACCGTCGGCTCCCAGGTGGGCTCGGGGACGCCGGCGCGGACCGCCTGCAGCCGGGCCAGCATGAAGAGCAGGTCGGAGAGCCGGTTCAGATACACCACCACGCCCTCACGCACCGCGGCGTGATCGGTGAGGGTAAGGACCCGGCGCTCGGCGCGGCGACAGACGGTGCGGGCGAGGTGCAGATACGCGGCGCCGGGGTGGCCGCCGGGGAGGACGAACTTCTTCAGCGGCGGGACCTCGGCGTCGACCCGGTCGATCAACCGCTCCATCCAGGCGATCTGCTCGTCGCCGACCGGAACCGGCTGCTTGGCGGCGGCGTCGGGGTCGGGGGTGGCGAGCTCCGCGCCCAGGGTGAAGAGCTCGTCCTGGATCTTCCGCAGGGCGTCGCGGATCTCCGGGTCGGCCACGGTGGCGTGGGCCACGCCGAGGACGGCGTTCAACTCGTCCACCGAGCCGTAGGCCTCGACGCGGGGATCGTCCTTGCGGACCCGGCCGCCGCCGTAGAGGCCGGTGGTGCCCTTGTCGCCGGTCTTGGTGTAGATGCGGAACGCCATGTCTCCTCCGGAGCGCGGAGCATAGCCGCGGGCGGTCCGGGCTGCACGCGCGACGAACCCGGCCCGGAGACGAAACGGGCGTGTCCCGGGAGAGGACACGCCCGAACGACCACGGGTGCCGGGGCGGCTACGAGGCGGCCTGCTGCTCCCGCTCCTCGGCGGCGACCGCGGCGGCGTGGATCCGCTTCCGGGAGAAGTCGACGTAGGCCGGATCGCGCTCGATCCCCAGGTAGCGACGGCCCAGGCCGACGGCGGCGGCGCCGGTGGTCCCCGAGCCGCTGAACGGGTCGAGGATCAGGTCGCCGGGGCTCGACGAGCAGCGCACGATCCGCTCGAGCAGCGCCAGCGGCTTCTGCGTCGGGTGGGAGCCGTGGGCCTTCTCGCTCTTCGCCGGCGTGGGGAGCGACCAGACGGTCTGCTTGCCGTCGGGCTCCGGGACCTCGAAGGGCAGGCCCCACACATCCCGCATCTGCTTGCCGCCGTTGGCCTCCTTCATGTCCCGGTAGTGGAAGGTGTGGAGGAGCTTCTTGTGTCGGCGGGGCGCGGCCCACAGCACCAGCTCGGTGGAGTGGGTGAAGAAACGGCAGGCGAGGTTCGGGGCGGCGTTCGGCTTGTACCAGGTCACCGTGTTGAGCAGGTGGTAGCCCAGCTCCTGGAGCGCGAAGCCGATCGAGAAGATCACGTGCTGGGTGCCGGAGACCCAGAGGGTGCCGGTGGGCTTGAGGATCTCCTGGACCTTGGAGAGCCAGGCCAGCTGGAAGGCGTGGTCCTCGGCGAGGCCCCGGGAGACGTCCCAGGCCCCCTTGTCGACGCTGGCGCGCCGGCCACCCTTACAGGTGAAGCCGCCGTTCGAGAGGTGGTAGGGCGGGTCGGCGAAGACCAGGTCGACGCTCTCCGGCGGCAGGCGATCGAGGACGTCGAGGCTGTCCCCCGGCACCACGCGGTAGCGGCGGTCGAGGCCGTGGGATTCGGGGAAGAGGGCGATCGGGTCGAGGGTCGGTGCCATGTGGGCCATGGTCGCGGACGAGGATCCACGGGGCCAGAAAACTGCCTATCGCTCGATATCGGGGCCTGTGGATAACTTGCTGGAAAACCTGTGCAGGCCGCTCCCGCGTGTCTAGGCTCCGGTCATGGCCCTGCCCCTCTACTTCGACCACAACGCCTCCACCCCCGTGCCGCCGCGCGTGCGGGACGCCGTCCTCCGGGCCCTCGAGGAGGGCTCCGGCAACCCGGGGGCGGATCACCCCTACGGCCGGCGGGCCCGCGCGATCCTCGACGGCGCCCGGGAGCGGGTGGCCGCACTCCTCGGCTGCTCGCCCGGCGAGATCGTCTTCACCGGCGGAGCCACCGAGGCGAACAACCTGGCGCTCCGGGGCTACGCCCGGGCGATCGGGGGACCGCTCCGCCTCGTGACCACCGCGGTGGAGCACCCGGCGGTGGCGGCGCCGGCGGCGCTCCTCGCGGAGGAGGGAGCGGAGGTGACCTGGCTCTCGCCCGATCGTGACGGACGGGTGCCGCCGGCGGCGTTCGCGGAGGCGCTCGCCGGGGCGCGGCGGCCGGTCCTGGTCTCCGCGATCCTGGCGCAGAACGAGACCGGCGTGGTGCAGGACCTGGCGGGGATCGCGGCGGTCGCCAAGGCGCGCGGCGCGGTGGTCCACACCGACGCCTCGCAGGCGGTGGGGAAGCTTCCCTTGCACGTCGACGAGCTGGGGGTCGACCTGCTCACCGTGGCCGGCCACAAGTTCTACGCGCCGAAGGGTGTGGGGGCGCTCTACGTCCGCCGGGGCACACCGCTGGCGGCGGTGCTGGTCGGCGCCGCCCACGAGCGCGGCCTCCGGCCCGGGACGGAGAACGTGCCGGCGATCGCCGGACTCGGCGAGGCCTGTGCGCTGGCCCTCGAGGAACTGGCGACGGAGGCGGTGCGGCAGGAGGCGCTCCGGGACCGGCTGATTGCGTGCCTCTCCACCGCCGGGTTCGTCGTCCACGGCGCGGGGCGGCGGCTCCCGAACACGGTCAACGGACGGTTCCCCGGGATCCGGGGCTCGGCACTCCTGGCGGCGGCGCCGGAGCTGGCCTTCACCACCGGCAGCGCCTGCCACGCCGGCGAGGAGCGGCCGTCGTCGGTGCTGCTGGCGATGGGGCTGGCGCCGGAGGAGGCGCTGGGCGCGATCCGGCTCTCGATCGGCAGGGGGACCTCCGCCGCCGACGTGGAGCGGGCGGCCGAGGTGCTCCTGGCCGCGACGGCCAAGCTCGCCGAGGGCTGAGCCGGGCGAACGCCGCGACGCAGAAATACGACGAGCCGCCCGCGTTCCCGCGGACGGCTCGAAATCGGAGACAGGAAGGCGGCCCGCTACTTCGCCTTGCTCTTTTTCGCGGCGATCACCCCGGTGGCCATCCCCGCCGGCGGCATCCGGGCGGCGTCGGGCCCCTGCGCCCCGGCCGTAACCGCGGCGAGCACCTCCTCCGCGTGGCCGTCGACCTTCACCGGCGACCAGATCCGCTCGAGGAAGCCGTTCTCGTCGATGAGGAAGGTCGAGCGGATCGTCCCCATCGTCGTCTTCCCGTACGAGGTCTTCTCGCCGTAGGCCCCGTACGCCCGGGCCACCGCGTTGTCCGGATCGGAGAGGAGGGGGAAGGGGAGGTCCTGCTTCTCCCGGAAGTTTTCGTGCGACTTGAGGGAGTCCTTGGAGACCCCCAGGACCACCGCCCCCGAGCCGTTCAGCGCGGCATGGCGATCGCGGAAGTCGCACGCCTCCCGGGTGCAGCCGGGCGTCTGGTCCTTCGGATAATAAT
>JAEZJH010000399.1 GCA_023436385.1 Pseudomonadota bacterium | reverse complement strand
AGCCGGTCCGCCGCGGCCGGTAAGACGGGCCTTTACCGGAAGTAAGAAGCCCCGGGGCCAGCCGGTCCCGGGGCTTCTGGCTGCAGAAACGGCGCGAACGCCGGTCTCGGTCGCCGCCACCGCCTCGGTCGAAGCGCCGCGATCAGGCCTCGAGCGAGGCGAGCAGCTCCTGCCGCTCCTCCCAGCGAGCGTAGAGCGACTCGAGCTCCGCCTTGTTCTTCTCGAACGTCGCCAAGATCGGTCCCGCCTTGGCGAAATCGTCGTAAAAGTTCGGCTCGGAGAGCTGCGGCTCGATCACGCCCTGCTCCGCCTCGAGCGCGGCGATCCGCTCCTCGAGCTTGGCGATCTCCGCCTTCACCGGCCGGGTCTTCACGCTCCGGGCGTTCCGCTCCTCGGCCTCCCGGCGCTTCCGATCCCGCTCGCTCTCGCCGCTCTTCGCCGCCTGGGCCTTGGGCGCCGGGACGCCGCCGTAGGGCTGGCCGATCTGCTCGAGGTGGTAGAGGTAGTCGTCGAGGTTGCCGGCCCACTCCACCGCGTCGCCGTCGCGGACGTCCCAGACCTTGGTGGCCAGGCCGTTCACGAAGCTCCGGTTGTGGGAGACGAAGACCAACGTCCCGCCGTACTCCTGGAGCGCCTCGAGGAGCCGCTCCGACGAGTCGAGGTCGAGGTGGTTGGTCGGCTCGTCCATGAGCAGCAAGTTGGACGGGAGCACCAAGAGCTTGGCCAGCGCCACCCGGGCCCGCTCCCCGCCCGAGAGTACGTTGATCCGCTTGTCGACGTCGTCGCCCTGGAAGAGGAACGCGCCCAGGATTCCCCGGACCCAGCTCTGCGGCTTGTCGGGGACGAGGGCGGAGATCTCCTCGAGGATGGTCTTTGCCGGGTCGAGCTTGTCGGTGTGGTGCTGGGCGAAGTAGGCGGGCCGGACGTTGTGCCCCGGCTCGACCTTGCCGGCGTCGGCGGCCAGCTCGCCGGCGATCATCCGCAGGAGCGTGGTCTTGCCGGCGCCGTTCACCCCGATGATCGCCACCCGGTCGCCGCGGGAGACGGTGCGGCTGAAGTCCCGGTAGATCACCTTCTCGCCGAACCGCTTGGCGAGGTGCTCGACCCGGATCACCTCCTTCCCCGACCGCTCGACCTCGGGGAAGCGGAAGTGCACCGTGGCCCGGGCCTCCCGGACCTCCACGGTCTCCATCTTGGCGAGCAGCTTCACCCGGCTCTGGACCTGCCGGGCCTTGGTGGCCTTGGCTCGGAAGCGCTCGATGAACCGCTCGATCTCCGCCCGTTCCGCGGCGAGCCGCTTCGCCCGGAGCTCGAGGTTCCGCTCCTCCTCCACCCGCTGGACCCGGTAGGCGTCGTAGTTCCCGGGGTAGCCCCGGAGCCCCTCGGTCTCGAAGGAGAGCACCCGGCCGATCTGCCGGTTGAGGAAGTCGCGGTCGTGGCTGACCAGGATCAGCGCCTTGTTCGAGCGTCGGAGGAAGGCGTCGAACCAGGCGAGCGACGGCACGTCGAGGTGGTTGGTGGGCTCGTCGAGGAGGAGGAGGTCGGGGTCGAGGAGGAGGAGCCCGGCCAGGGCCGCGCGCATCTTCCAGCCGCCCGAGAGCTGGGCCACCGGCCGCTCGAGGTCGGCCACGGAGAAGCCCAGACCGCCCAGGATCTCCTCCGCCTTGTGGCGACCGTACCGCTCGTCGAAGCCCTGGAGCTCCTCGTGGAACTCGGCGAGGCGGGCCGACAGCTCGAGCCGCTCCTCGTCGTCCCGGGAGGCGGCGAGGTCTTCCTCGACCTCCCGGAGCGAGGTCTCGAGGGCGGTCCGGCCGGGCACGGTGGAGAGGACCGACTCCACGAGGTTCCCCGGCGGGAGCGCCAGGATGTCCTGTGGGAGGTAGCCGGCCCGGACGCCCCGGGCGAAGTGGACCTCGCCGTCGTCGGGCTGCTGCACACCCGCGAGGATGCGGAGGAGGGTCGACTTGCCGGTGCCGTTGGCGCCGACCAGGCCGACCCGGTCGGTCCGGCCGACCGCGAAGGAGACGTCGTCGAGGAGGACCTTCTTGCCGAACGCGAGGGAGAGTCCGTCGGCGGTGACCAGTGCCATTGCGGGGCGGAACCTACCACGGCGCCCGCTTCTGCCCGCAAGAGGACAGCCGGAGGGTCGGCCTGGCCCGGATCGCACGGCCGAATGTCGAGAATCCGCTCCACGCCGGGGCGCCTGCCCGGCGATCGAAAAAAAACGTCGGTCTGGGTGAAGGAGATCGGCACTCCCATACGTCTTTAGGAACGCGCGCGCCCGTTCGTCCGCAGGGGCCGCGACGTGCCGGGGGGCACGCCGCGGCGGCGGTTCGCCAGAACGAACGGTCCGGAAGCGGGCGCGCCACATCTCTAGGGGCATCGGCGCGGCAGCGGGGCCGGCCGGTAGGACATGGGGAGCCGGCGGGGGCCGGTCCGAGTGGGAGGTCGTTCCGGTGGTGTACGTGGTTCCAGGCGTGATCCTGCTGTGGGGCGCGCTGGCGGCGGTGGTGGGGCCGCACGGCAAGTCCGCCTTCTGGCTCGGGGGAGCGGTCGGCACGGCAGCGATGGTGGGGGTGCAGGCCCTCGCCGCCGGGGCTCTGGGGGAGCTGCCGGCGGCGGTGATGGCCTACGGGGTCGTGGCGCTGGCCTTGGTCGGGGCGAAGCGCTGGGCGAAGCAGGCCGACGAACGGCAGCCGGGGCGGGGCAAGGTCCGGGTTCGCGAGCGGAGGCTTTCGCCGGCGGAGCTGGGGACCAAGGCGGCGGGGCACCGGATCCCCGCGGAGTTGACGGTGGCCCAGTCCCGGGCGATCGCGCTCGCCAACCGGCGGGCCATCCGGTGGAAGGAAAACCCGTAGGGAGTCGCAGGGTGGGGACCGACCAACCGACGGCGGGCGCCTAACGGCCCCGCCGTTGGCGTTCCTGGGACGGCAGGGACCCCGGGGCACGGCCCGGCGGGACCGGCGAGCCCGGAGGCGGGGGACGTCAGGGGCCTGCCGGTCGGGATCGGGGTACGGCCGAACGGGACCGGCGAACCCCGGGGGCCGGGGGACGTCAGGGGCCTGCCGGCCGGGATCGGGGTACGGCCGGGCGGGACCGGCGAACCCGGGGCCGGGGGACCGCCCCGATCGCGCCCCCGGCGGCGACGCCAGCCAGGACCAGATCGACGACCCGGCCCACCGACTCCGGCGTCGGTCCCTCGCCGAGCATCGACATCCGCAGGAAGACCGCGCCGGCGATCGGCTCGAGGAGCAGGCGCGGGTCGGTGTTTGCGGGCAGCTCGCCCCGCTCGATCCCGCGGGCGAGGATGGCGGCCAGGCCCTCCTGGTGCCGGCCGGCGACGGCGCGGGCCAGCGACGCGACCTCGGGATCGGCGAACTCCGTGAGCAGCGCACGGATCAGTCCACGGTCCCGCGGGGAGAGGCCGGCGAGCCGCTTGCCCAGGAGCTCGACGATGTCTCCGCGCACCGTTCCGGTGTCGGGCGGCTGCGGCCGCTCCTCGCGGAGGCGGGCGAACGCCGCCCGGACCAGATCGAGCTTTCCGGGCCAGCGCCGGTAGAGGGTGGTGCGGCTCACGCCCGCGCGCGCGGCGACCGCCTCGTAGGTGAGCGCCCGGTAGCCGACCCGGGCCAGCTCGTCGAGGGTGGCGTCGAGCACCTCCAGGAC
>JAEZJH010000346.1 GCA_023436385.1 Pseudomonadota bacterium | reverse complement strand
GGCCCGGCCGAGGGCGAGCACGTCGCCGACGATCCCCGCTTCCATCGCCGCGATCACGTGATCGACGTTCCGCACGTCGAGCGACCAGCGCGCGTGCTCGTCGATCGCCCGGAGCCCGGCGGCGGCGTCGGGGACGGCGGCGGGATCGGCGGGCGGGACCAGATCGAGGTGGCGATCGAGGGTGACGAGAAGCGCCGGACCCCGTCCTGCCAGCGCCAGGGCCCAGCACGGCAGGGCCAGGCGGTGGGGGTCGAAGAGGTAGGCGTCGCGCGGGCCACGGCCGGCGAGGGAGAGCCGGGTGACGCCGGCGAGGCGGAGGTGATCGGGCGGGGCCATCGCCGCATCCTAGCGCCCACCCCGCCCCACCGTGGGTCCCATGTTTTCGGGAGGCCCGGCGCCCGGGTGCGGGCCGCTCCTCCCTTCGGCCACCTTTACCGTCCTCCGGCCGACCGAGTGGAGCCCGGTGCCGGAGATCCGGCGGCTTTGCGCTATGCTCGTCGCTTCCTCGTTGCCCCCGAGCCGATGCCCAAGCCGCCTCCCAGCCCGACGCCGCCCTTCCACCCGCACCTCTTCGGGAAGTTCTACCTCCTGCAGAAGCTGGCCACCGGGGGCATGGCGGAGATCTTCCGGGCCAAGGCCTCCGGGGCCGGTGGCTTCGAAAAAGAGCTCGCGGTCAAACGCATCCTCCCCTCGCTCTCCAAGGACCAGAACTTCGTCCGGATGCTGGTGAACGAGGCGAAGCTCACCGTCTCGCTCAGCCACCCGACGATCGCGCAGGTCTACGAGTTGGGGGAGATCGGCGGGGTCTACTTCATCTCCATGGAGTACGTGGAGGGCGCCACCCTCCACGACCTGCTGCACACCAGCCGCGCCGCCGGCCGCCCGCTCACCATCGAGCAATCGATCTATCTGTGTCTGGAGATCCTCCGGGGTCTCGATTTCGCCCACCGGAAGACCGACAACAGCGGCCGCCCCCTCGGCGTGGTCCACTGCGATGTCTCGCCCGACAACGCGATGGTCACCTGGGACGGCGGCGTGAAGCTTCTCGACTTCGGCATCGCCCGCGCCGCCCACGCCGCCCTCTCGAACTACCGGGAGGGGACGCTGATGGGGAAGCTGAACTACCTCGCTCCCGAGCAGGCGGAGGGCGAGTGGTTCGACCACCGCGTCGACATCTTCGCGGTGGGGGTGATCCTCTACGAGCTCCTGGTCGGCGTGCATCCCTTCGGCCGGGTGAAGACGGTGGAGGAGCTCCGGGCTTCCCGGCGGAAGGAACCGCTCCCGCCATCCCGGGTGAAGCCCGAGCTCCCCACGGTCCTCGACGCCCTCCTCCTCCGGGCGCTGGCGCTGAAGCGCGACGAGCGCTTCCCCAACGCCAAGGAGATGGCCGACGCGCTGGTCGATCTCCTCTTCCCCACCCCGACCCTGGCGATCGCCGAGCACCTCTCCGCGACGATGCGGGAGCTGTATCGGGAGCGGATCGAGCGGCAGCGGAAGATCCGGGCCAACGACGCCCTCACCATCAAGGTGCTGGTGAACTCCCGGTCGCCGACCGGGCAGCCGGAGTCCGCCGCGCTCCCGGCGCCGCCGCCGGTGGCGCCGGCCCGGCGCGAGGACGAGGACACGCACATCTACGTGTCGGCGTTCGACCTGGGCCTGGACGAGGGGATGTCTCCCCCGCCGCCGAACGTCTCGCCGGGACCGGCGGCGACGGGGACGCCCCGGCGCCCCACCACCTCGGTTTCGATCCAGCCGACGATCCGCCAACTGCGCCGGCGTTCCCGGCGGATGCTGGCCCTGGGCGCGGCGGGAGGCCTGGCGGTGGGGATCGGCGGCGCCCTCGGGGCCCGCTACCTCCACGGCCCGGCGGTGGTGGTGACCTCCGAGCCAGCTGGCGCCGGCGTCTTCCTGGGCGAGGAGCGGCTGGGGGTGACGCCCCTGGTGCTCGATCGGCTCTGGGTTCCACCCGGCGGACGCACCCTGCGCCTCGCCCTCGCCGACCACCGGGATGAGACCCGGACGATCGAGCCGTCGCTGGCGCGCCTGGTGCGCCTCGAGGCGACGCTCCCCACCGCCCTGGGCACCGTGCGCGTCGAGTCGGAGCCGCCGGGCGCCACGGTGCGGCTCGACGGCCAGGAGGTGGGCGAGACGCCGGTGGAGATCCCGGGCGTGCGACTCGACCAGCTCCACCGCTTCGATCTCACCCGTGCCGGCTTCGAGCTCGACTCCTTCATCGTCCGCCCGGACGACGACGGCGTCTCGTTTGCGCGCCAGCTGGTGCGCGGCAAGTAGCCCCGAGCAACGCCGACGGCTTTGGAAATGTGAGCCGCACAAGGCGGCGGGTGGCGGGCCACGGTCGCGGTCCCGCTGGTTCCTGGGTCAACGGAAGGTGGTCGCGTCTGTACATTCGCCGGGCCGGTGAACGCTTCGGCCGTCGTCCTCTTCCGGGAACCCACCTGCGTTGTCTCGCAGCGACGCGGCGCAAGGGCAGAGAAGGAAACCGCAGCAAATCCACCTGCTCATCGCGTTTCGCGCGGCCCGCTCCGCCGTTCCCCACTTGGCGAGGATTCCGGGATGCCGGTCCCGCCATTCTGCCTGCGTCCGCCGGCATACTCCCGCTTGCACTCCGCCTTCACACAGACCCGTTGCCGATCACCCACGCGAGAGTCTAACCGGAACCCGTGCCGAAGCCGTGCCGGCTGATGACTCACCAATGCTGTCGCCACGAGGATCCCATCGGCCATCATTGCAGCTGGGACCCGCGCGACTTCGTGATGAGCCCTTGGGGGCATCTGGCCCCAGCCGCCCTGCGGCTCCTCCGTCAGGGCGCAAACCTACCAACGGCGGAGCCTGAGGGAACGATGTGAAGTGGCCTGCCCTTTACAACCAGAACCGGCCCAATTCTCGAGAGCTGCTGGCATGTTCGCTATTTGTCACTCGAACTCCACTCGCGTTTACACTTGAACAAGACTGGGGGGGGGGTGCTGGGGTTGGAAAACGTCGGCCGCGGCGAAACCCGAAACGCCCGTCTTTCGGCAAGCTTCGACCGGCGCCAGTTCACTCAAGGAGATCCCCCATGAACGTGTCTATCCCTCGCTTCCTGGCCATGCTCTTCGCTGGCTGCTTGGCCCTTCCTGCCTCCGCCGCTGAGAAGCTCGTCCCCGTCGAGATCGTATTCGGCCCTCCCGGCGAGCTCACGATCGACGCGACCGGCCCGAAGAAGCTCCTCCCGATTCCTGAGGAAACTCGCACCTTCGTTTCGCGCGATCAGTACCTCGATTGGCTGGAGAAGGAGCTCAATGCCCTCGTCTACGAGGATGAGGGCGGCACGAGGGTTTACGAACTCGCCGTGACGGCCATCGGTACTCCGGCCTACTACGATGCGTCCCACGGTCTCATTGACGTCCCCAGTCCGCACCTGTGGCTCGTGGGCGGCCGCTCCGGGCACGTCGTCATCGAAGGCACCCTGGAGTGCGTCAACCCGTACATCTGTCATGCCGGGGACCTGGAATTCAGCCGCAGGGAATTCCCGATGATTCCTGGCGTCAACGTGGTGGGTGCCCTGGTGGCCTACCCGATCCACGACGGGACGGAGTTCCGAGTCAACTGGAGGACGGAGATCGCCACCCCTCCTACGGCGAAGGTGATCGAGATGCTCGGCGGCAACGCCTGTGAAGGTTGTCAAGACGAGGAGGGGAATCTCCACTGCCGGACGTTCGAATGCGGCGGCCAGGGCATCTTCTGGACACTTGGGATCGAACCTAGGGTCGTCGAGGGCGACGGAACGAAGTGGGTCTTCCGGTCGCAGTATGGCTACAACGAGGCAATGATCGATTACACGCAGGAGTTCCCTGCATCCGGTAAGAACCGCCTTGCCGAGGCCGAAGGCCTGCACGCCGGAACCGCTGTTTTCTATCGGCCCGGAACGGATTACACTCACGTCAAGTGCGACTCGACTGGGCGCTGCGTGCCGCAGTAGACAGCCGGTCCGTACTCCTAATCGTTCGGCCCGCGCGGCTGTCGCGGGCCGGACGACCTTCCCGTGGGAACCCCGAATGGGACCTTTTCACGTTTGGCTCCACGTCGGGAGTTGTTGCTTGTTCGCTGCCATGGCGACCGGCTGCGAGCCGTCGGGCGGCGACGGCCCGGAACCGAACTTGCCCCGCGATCCCCTGCCGCTGGCGACGTTCCAGCCGGTCGGCCAGTTCTTCCGTCCGACTTACCCGACCAACTCGCCCTTCCCGTCCTACCGCCTCCTGTTCACAGATCGTCGGGAGACTTGCGAGACTGCCGGCATGCAGCACCTCGGTCCAAGCCCGGCGACCATCGACGTATCGCTCCCCCGACTCGGCCCCGGACAGTTCCCGATCGGCGTCGATAACCCGTCGGACCTCACTGCCCAGGCCTACGCTCGGCCCGCCGCTGGAGATGGAGCGGAGGGTGAGGTCGTTGCCGCCGGGAGCGGTGGCATCGTAGAAATCGACAGTGTCAACACGACCCACATCTCTGGTGCCATAGATATTGTTTTTACTTCGAATCCTCGCTTCCCGGTCTTCGTCCAGTGGGAGGAGCGGAACGGCAACGAATACTACATCGTCTGCGATTGTGTGCAGGTCGACGGGACGATCGCGAGTTTCGAAACCGATCGGCACGACGTCGACTGTTGCAACCAGGACCCGGTAATGACCAAGGCGTCCTTCGACTTCTCGGCGACGAGATGCCCCTCGGTGGATCGGTGCGAAGCCGCGGTCTGTCCGGAACCATGGACTGGATCCGAACTTGATCCGGACACAATCTGCCCCGCTGCTTGCGGGAACTACCATCTGCGATCCCGGAGTTGCTGGCTCTGGGAGTCGGAAACCTCTCCTGCCCCCAGCCAGACCGAGTTGGACGAGTGCCTCGTTCGATGCCGGACGGAATTTGGCCAGCCGGAGGTCCAGACGGCGATACACTGCCTTGCCACCCACCAAGATTGCGACGAGTTGGCCCTCTGCCTGGATCGCCGGCGGCGGAGGCTCTAGGATGGTGTCCTTTTTCGGGCCGAAATGGATGGCCCTGCTGTCAGCGCTGCTCTTCCTCGGCTGCGATGGGTTTCAAGGTGATGACAACAGCGCAGAACCGTGCCTGCTGCTGGCTCCCCCAATCCCCTTGGGAGTTCCCGGCCAGCCGTTCACCGCCACGGCCGCCTTCTGGTCATCTACTTACAACTACCAGGGACTCCTGGCAGACGTTCTCACGATTAACCTCCTCGAGGGCGAAAAGACGTGCCGCGAGGATGAACTGGCCCTCGCCCGAGGAGAACGAGCGCTCCGCCTGTTTGTTCAGTTGCCATCGCCGGGCGAGTGCACGGTGCGGGACACCTGGGGCAGCGGACCCTTTGCCCCCCCGCCCACAGGCTGTACGGCCACCGCAGTGCTCACGAAGGAGCCGGCCGACGGAATGCCCCAGGAGCGGATCGTGGCCATCGGCGGCCGCTTCACCCTCGAGCGAGAGGACGATGGTTCGCTCGGAGTCGAAGGTCACCTTGTGTTTTCTGTCTCCGCGCCGGCTCCCCTCAGCTGCACTCGCTCGCATCACCGCTGCGATTGCCGGCGAGCCGACGGTACGACTTTCACGTGCGATTCCCGGCTGGAGGATGTCAACTGCTGCGATGACGAGGCAGCCACGGTCGACGTTGACCTGAAATTGGTCGCGCCCCGTTGCCCTTGGGCGGACTTCTGCTACGTAAGTCCTTGCGCCCCCCTCATTGTCTCGAATACCAACTTCGACCCGAGTCTCGACTGCGCAGCCGCGTGCTCCGACTTCCGATCGGTATGCGAGGATTGCACGGGTTTTCCTGGGAAGGGCATCGGTGAGGAGATGGATCCCTGCAGGGAGGAGTTGTGTATCGCCCGCTGTGAGTCGGGCATCCTCTCGGCGCCCGAGTTGGCCTCCCTGTCTTGCCTGGAACGAGGCACGAATTGCGAGGCCTGGAGGTCTTGCATGCTCGATTGAGGCGTCGAGGATGTGCTCAGAAAACGCCTCCGCCTGCGCTCGCCC
>JAEZJH010000301.1 GCA_023436385.1 Pseudomonadota bacterium | reverse complement strand
AGCCGGAGGAGTGCCGTCCCGGCGCAGGTTCGCGAGCCGGACCGGCGCGCCGGGCGCACCGGCCCGGTCCCCGTCGCCGGCGGCGTCCACGGCGAGCCGGAACGCCACCGCCGCCGGCGGATAGGCGACGGCCGGATCGAGCGGGGCCGGCGGCGGCTCCTCGAAGAGGGCGAGCATCGCCTCGCCGCCCCGGGCCTCGAGGAGGAGCCAAGCCTCGAGGAGCGTCGCCGCCCCGGTCTCCGGGCCGGCCGCCACCGCGGTGGTGAAGCCCTGGTTCCCGGCGGCCATCGCCAGGTAGGCCGCGGCGGTGTGGTGCACGCTGTTGTGGAAGCGCGTGGGCGACGGCATCCCGTCCCCCTCGCGGAAGGAGGCGATCAGCTCCACCGCGGTGGCGATCTCGCCGTGCACGGAGCCGGTGATCACCGGGATCCGGCCCAGGTCGGTGTCGCCCCGGGCGGCCTCGATCGCCTCGGCGACGAACCGGGAGAGGACGCTCGCCCGCCGGCGGAGGTTGGGCGGGAGGAGCGCCGCGGCGGGCAGGGCCGGCGCCGGATCGGCCGAGCCGGTTCGGAACGAGGCGAGGTCCCGGAAGCCCGGGGCACACAGTCCCAGGCCGCGAACGAGGAGCGGTCTCACGCCGGGCCCCCGAACAGCAGCGAGACGTTGTTCCCGCCGAAGGCGAAGGAGTTGGAGAGGACGGTGCGGATCGGCATCGCCCGCCGCTCCCGGACCACGTCCACGGTCACCGCCGGATCGAGGGGCGAGGCGCCCAGGCTCGCCGGGACGAAGCCGCGCTCGATCGCCACGATCGAGAAGATCGCCTCGGTGGCGGCGGCCGCCCCCAGGAGGTGCCCGGTGTAGCCCTTGGTCGAGGCGACCGGGACGGCGGTCCCGACCACCGCGGCCACCGCCGCCGCCTCGATCCCGTCGTTGGCCGGCGTGCCGGTGCCGTGGGCGTTGACGTGGTCCACCGCCGCGGCGGGCAGGCCCGCGCACCGCAGGGCCTCCTCCATCGCCGCCCGGGCGCCGCGGCCCTCGGGGTGCGGATGGCTCATGTGATGGGCGTCGGTGCTCTCGCCCACCCCGAGGAGCCGGGCGGGACCGTCGCCCTCCCGCTCGAGGAGGAGGAAGGCGCCGCCCTCGCCGATGCTGGTACCGTCCCGGTCCCGGGCGAAGGGCCGGCAGGGTCCCCGGGCCAGGGCCTCGAGGCTGCCGAAGCCCCGGAGCGTCGTCTCGCACAGCGTGTCGACCCCGCCCACCAGCACCGCGTCGGCGAGGCCCGCCGCCACCAACCGGACCGCCGAGCCGAAGACCTTGCCGCTCGACGAGCAGGCGGTGGAGACGATCCAGCCCGGCCCGGCGATCCCGGTGCGGGCCCGGACCACCGCCACCAGCGAGTCGAAGGCGTGGTGGCGGTCGAGGTCGAAGCCGGCGGGGAGCGTCCCGTCCCGGCGGAAGGCGTCGAAGGCGGACTCGGTGGCGGCGATGCCGCCGGTGCTGGTCCCCAGGATCACCGCCACCCGATCCCGGCCCCACCGGGAGAGCGCGCGGGCGATCGGCGCCGCCAGCTCGTCGAGGATCGACACCGCCATCCGGCCCAGCCGGCCGTCCCACGGCGCGAGGGAACCGGTGAGCACCGGCAGCTCGCCGGCGAACGTCCCGCAGGCGGTCTCGAACGGCAGGCCGAACCGGTCCGCTGCCGGCTTCAGGCCCGACCGGCCCGCCTCCAGGGAGGCGACCACCTCCGGCGTCGTGGCGCCGAGTGCATTCCCCAAGGCGTAGGCCGTCACCCGGAGTGGCGTATCAAGTCGATCCGTGGACATTGGCGGGCGGTGATACCATCGGCCTCCAAACCCCGTCAAACCCCCAAGCGCACGTTTTCCGCCGGGTTTCCGGCATGGGGCGCCCCACCGGGTCTTGCCTTGACGGGCCCACCGGGATCCGGGCTAGTGTTCGTTTGGAACCGAACTCCGCTTCCCCTCCCCCGGGCCCGATCCGGCCTCGAACCACCGCTTTGACGACGGGCCCCCGGCCCGCCGCCCGATCCGAACGAGCATGAAGGGCCTGGGTGCCGATGTCGTGGAGTTGCGCCGCTTCGAGCGAAGCCTGGCCCGCTCGCCGTCGTTCGCCACCGACGTCTTCACCGAGGGTGAACGCGCCTACGCGGAGAGCCGACCCCGGCCGTCGCTGCACCTGGCCGCCCGGTTCGCGGCGAAGGAGGCGTTCTTGAAGGCGGTGGACCGGGGCGTCCTCGATCTCGACCTCCGGGAGGTGGAGGTGGTGCGCGAGCCGTCCGGCCGTCCGGTCCTGCGGCTCGGCCCGGGCGCCCGGCAGGCCCTGGCGGGCGCCGGCGCCACCGGGACCCACGTCAGCCTCTCGCACGACGGCGACGTCGCCTTCGCGGTGGTGGTGGTCGCATGATCCTCCGCTTCCTCGAGCGGCTGCAGCGGATCGTCTGCACCGGCAGCGCCTTCCTCTTCTTCTTCTGCGGCGGCACGCTGCTCTCGTACCTCCTCCTGCCCCTGGCGCGCCTGCGCGGGGGAACGGAGGAGGAGAAGGCCCTCCGTTGCCGGCGCCTGCTCGGCCGGTCGTGGATCGTCTTCCACGACTACATGCGGGTCCTCCGCCTCATCGATTTCGACGCCCGGAAGACGCGCCTCGAGCTGCCCCCCGGCCCCTGCGTCCTGGTGGCCAACCACCCGACGCTGATCGACGTCACCGCCATCCTCTCCTCGCATCACCAGCTGGTCTCGGTGGCCAAGTCGGCGATGTTCCGGAGCCCGCTGGTCGGCCGGCTCCTCCGCTTCTGTGGCCACGTCGAGGGCGGAGACGGCTCGATCTTCAGCGGCGCCGCGGTGGTGGACGGGGCGGTGGCCAAGCTCGCCGCCGGCGTCTCGGTGCTGATCTTCCCGGAGGGGACCCGGTCCCCGGAGCGCGGACTCGGCGAGTTCCGAGTGGGGGCGGCGCAGATCGCCGCCCGGGCCGGGGTCCCGCTGGTCCCGCTCCTCGTCACCTGCGAGCCGCCGACGCTGATGCGCGGCCAGGCGTGGTGGGAGGTCCCGGAGCGCACCGCGGTGCTCTCCGTGCGCTCGCGGCCTGCCCTCCGTCTCCCCCCGGACGCCAACCCGCGGCGGGAGACACGGCGGTTGCGAGACCTGTATTTCCGGTGGCTGGAGGAGGCGCGCGGCGAGGGCGCCCCCGCGGAGTCGCCGGACGAGCTGCGCGAGGTGGGCACGTAGAAGCGCGCGGCAGCCGGATATACCTGGAGGGGTCCCGGCCGCTGCCTTGTTTTGCGTCGGAGCGGCTCGGGCCGCCAGGAGCTGGATTGGAAAGACTGGAACAGGAGATCAAGCAGCTCATCGTCGACACGCTGCGGCTCGAGGGCATGACCGTCGAGGGCATCGACAGCGAGGCGGCGCTCTTCGGGGAGGGGCTCGGCCTCGACTCGATCGACGCCCTCGAGCTGGCGATGGCGATCCGCAAGAAGTACGGCGTCCGGGCCTCGGGCGACGACGCCGAGAACAAGAAGATCTTCGCGAGCGTGCGCACCCTCGCCGCTCACGTTTCCCGGCAACTCTCCCAGGCCAACGGATAACCGCATGGATCGCCAGCACATCTTCGACAAGGTCACGCACTCCATGGCGGAGCTGTTCGACCTCGACCGCGAAAAGCTCACCATGGAGTCGAAGTTCGAGGACCTGGAGATCACCAGCCTCGACGCCATCGATCTCCTCGTCGAGCTCCAGGCCCAGACCGGCAAGAAGGTCTCCGGCCAGGGGCTCCGGCAGATCCGCACCATCGGCGACCTGGTGGTGCTGATCGAGAACAACCTCGCGGCGGACGGCGAGGCGAAGGGCTAGTTTCCGTGCGCGTCCTCCTCGTCTCCCTGAACCGGGTGCGGCACCCGTACCCGGTGTATCCGCTTGCGCTCGATCACGTGGCCCGGGCGATCGCGCCCCACCAGGCGCGGCTCCTCGACCTCTGTCCGCTCGAGCCCGGAGACGAGGAGGCGGCCCTCGCCGCCGCGGTGCGGGAGTTCGCGCCGGAGGCGGTGGGCCTCTCCCTCCGCAACATCGACAACTCCGACGCGGTGGAGACGGAGGGCTACCTGGCGCGGATGCGGGAGGTGGCCCGGCGGATCCGCGCGCTCACCCCGGCGCCGCTGATCCTGGGCGGCGCCGGCTACACGCTCTTCCCCGAGGAGCTGCTCGAGGCCCTCGAGGCCGATTACGGCGTGGTCGGCGAGGGCGACCGCTCCCGGGCGCTCTTCGACGCCCTGGCGGCGGGCCGCTCCCCCGAGGGCCTCCCGGCGGTAGCGGTCCGCGGCCGGCCCGCGCCGCCGCCGCTCCGGTGCGACGAGGTCCACGAGCTCGACACCGCTGGGATCAACCCCAGCCTCGACTTCTACCTGCGGAAGGGCGGGATCCTGAACCTCCAGACGCAGCGGGGCTGCCCGTTCCGCTGTGTCTACTGCACCTATCCGCGGATCGAGGGCGCCCGGCTCCGCCGGCAACAGGCCGACGCGGTGGCCCGGACCGCGAAGCGGCTCGAGGCGAAGGGGGCGAAGTTCCTCTTCCTCACCGACTCCGCCTTCAACGCCGACCCCGAGCACGCCCGGGAAGTGGCCGCCGCCTTCCGCCGCGCCGACCTCGGCATCCCCTGGGGCGCGTTCTTCGCGCCGATCCGGCCCACCCCCGGCTTCTACGAGGAGTTGCGCGAGGGCGGCCTCTCCCACGTGGAGTTCGGCACCGAGTCGCTCTCCGATCCGGTCCTCGCCCGGATGCGCAAGGCCTTCCGCGCCGAACACGTCTCCCTCGCCCACGAGGCGGCGCGTGCGGCCGGCGTCCACGTCGCCCACTTCCTCCTCTTGGGCGGCCCCGGCGAGACGGAGGCGACGCTCGCCGAGACCCTCGACCGCGCGGAGCGCCTCCACGGCGCGGCGATGTTCTTCTTCTGCGGGATGCGGGTGTATCCGGGCACGGAGCTCGAGAGCATCGCCCGGACCGAGGGCCAGGTCCCGCCGGGGCGCAGCCTCCTCGAGCCGCTCTTCTACGAGCCCGCCGGGATCTCGCTGGCGCGGATCCGGGAGCTGGTCGAGGCCCGGGCCCAGCGTCACCTCTCGTGGGTGGCCGGGAGCGGCGGCGTCCGGCTCGAGCGGCTCCTCTCGCGGCTCTACGATCGCGGCGCCGTCGGCCCGCTCTGGGAGAGGCTGGTCGAAGGATGACCGGCTTCGTCCGCGTCGCGGTAGCGATCCTCCAGGGCGTCCTCCTCGTGGCCTGGCCGCTCCTCGTCTTCTTTGGCGGCGAGCGGTTCGGGACCAGGGGCGTCGCGCTCCTCCTCCTCGCGCTGGCGCTGCCGGCGCTGGTCCGCGCGGTCGCCGCCGGCCGGCGGGCGGCGCGGACGCTCCTCGGGAGCTCGGGCGGCGTGGTGGCGATCCTCGCCCTCTCCGCGCTCCTCGATCACCCGGCGCTCCTCCTCGCCTACCCGGCGCTGGTGAACCTGGTGCTCCTGGTGCAGTTCGGGTCCTCGCTGCGCGGGACGCCGTTCGTCGAGCGGTTCGCGCGGCTGGTCGATCCCGAGCTGTCGGAGCCGGAGGTCCGCTACTGCCGCACCGTCACCCGGGTCTGGTGCGCGTTCTTCGCGCTCAACGGCGTTGCTGCCGCGCTCCTCGCCGCCTTCGCGCCGCGGGCGTGGTGGGCGGCGTACACCGGCCTGCTCTCCTATCTGCTCGTCGGCGCCCTCTTCGCCGCCGAATGGCTCGTGCGCAAGGTGCGCTTCCGCCGCTTCGGTCCGGGGCTCCTCGACCGCGCCCTCGAGCCGCTCTTGCGTTCCCGGAGCCACGGATGATCCGTCCGTTCGTCGATCGTTCCCCCGGACTCCCGGCGGCCCTCGGGGGCGCCGGAGCTCGCACCGTCGCCGCCCTCCGCGCCGACGCCGCCCGGATCGCCGCCGCCCTCGATCGGCTGCCGCCGGGTGAGCTGCTCCTCGCCTGCGAGGACCGCTACCACTTCGCCGCGGCGCTCCTCGGCGCGATCCGCGCCGGGCGCGTGGCGACGCTCCCGCCCAATGGCATGCCCGGGACGATCCGCACCCTCTCCCGGGCCCCGGGCGTGGCCGCCTTCCTCCACGACCGGGACGGCGACGAGGGCGTGGACGTCCGCCCCCTCCTCGCCGGCCCGGACTCCGCCGACGTCCGCGAGGGCTGGCCGGCGGTCCCGGCGGAGCGGGTGGTGGTGGCCCTCTACACCTCCGGGAGCACCGGCGACCACCAGCGGTGGGAGAAGACCGCCGGGCAGCTCCTCGGCGAGGCGCGGATCCTCGCCGCCACCTTCGGGATCGGCGAGGGCGACGCCGTCGCCGTCACCGTGCCGCCGCTCCACATCTACGGTCTCCTCTTCGGCGTGCTCCTGCCGATGGCCTCCGGCGCCGCCTTCCTGCGGGAGACGCCGCTCCACCCCGAGGCCGTGGCCGCCACCGCGACGCGCTTCGGCGCCAGTCTGCTCGCCAGCGTCCCGGCCCACTTCCGGGCCCTGGGGTCGGCGGAGGCCCTCCCCTCCTTCCGCCGGATCTTCTCCTCGAGCGCACCGCTCCCGCCCGAGGACGGCGCCCGGATCGCCGCCCTCACCGGTTGCCCGGTGACGGAGGTCTACGGCTCGTCGGAGACCGGAGGGATCGCCTGGCGGAACGATCCCGCGCGCCCGTGGAGCCCGTTCCCCGGCATCTCCATCGCTGCCGATCCCGACGGCCGGCTCCTCGTCGACTCGCCGCTGGTCGCGCCGGGGGCGGAGCGGCCCTTTTCCTGTGGCGACCGCGTCGTCCTCGGGGAGGACGGCTCCTTCACCCTCCTCGGCCGGGTCGACGGGGTGGTGAAGATCGCCGGCAAGCGCGTCTCCCTGGCGGAGGTGGAGGCCCGGGC
>JAEZJH010000300.1 GCA_023436385.1 Pseudomonadota bacterium | reverse complement strand
GATCCGGCGGGCGCAGGCGATCGCCGCGGCGTGGAGCGCGGGGTTGCGCTTGCCGAGGTTGCGGAGCGCCCAGTTGACCGCCTTCTTCACGAAGTTCCGCTCGTCGAAGGCGCCCCGCTCGATCACCGGCAGGAGCCGCAGGAAGGCGGCGTCGGGGGCGGTGCGATCGTGGCTCGCGAGCCCGGCCATCAAGGCGAAACCGGCGCGCTTGATCCACTCCTCCTCGCGTCCGGCCCACTCGAGGGCCTTCGGCCAGCCGTGGACGGTGGCGTCGAAGAGGCTGGTGGTCGCCTGGTCGCAGAGGTCCCAGGAATCGAAGTCGGCGGCCCAGGCCTCGACCTGCGCCTCGGTGACCCGGGCGGGATCGTCGACGAAACACGCGAGGAGCCGCGCCTCGTGGTTCCCGGTGGCCCACAGCGCCAGGGCCAGCTCGTGGTCCGTGCCGACTCGCTTGGCGATCTTGCGCAGCTCGTAGATCGACACGCCGAAGGCGCGGTCGACGTTGATGCCGTAGCGGGCCATCCCGGCCCGGTTGGCCTCGCTCCCCATCCCGCGCAGCTCGGCGAGGAGGGAGGCGACACGTGTGTCCGCCGTCGATCGGGCTTTGCTACGTTCCATCGACTCCTCCCGTCCGGAGGGGCTGCGTACCGCCCCGTTCTACACCGGCCCGCGCTCCCCGTCGTGGAGGGCCGCATCATTGCCGGGAGGAGGTAGGATCCGCCACCAACTGTCGTCCCCGGGGTACCCCATGTCCCTCGCCGCGATCGCGGAAGAAACCCTGCGGACCGTCGCCACGGGCGCGTACCGGGCGCCGTCGGGGCGGACGGTCTCGATCGCCGACGCGGTGGCGGCCGCCGCCGCGGGGACGGTGTTGCACGTGCCGGGGGAGCTCGACCGGATCGAGGCCGGCACCGGCCCGGCTCCCCGGGTCGAGGTGACCGCCGAGACCACCACCGCCGCGGCCTGGCGTCTCGTCGATCGGGAGGGCGTGCAGCGCGTCGCGGCGCTCAACTTCGCGTCCGCATGGAACCCGGGGGGCGGCTTTCGGGGCGAGGCTCGGGCCCAGGAGGAGGACCTCGCGCGGCGCTCGGCGCTGTTCGCGTGTCTGGACCGGCAGCCGGGATACTACGAGGCCAACCGGCACCTCCGGTCGCCGCTCTACACCGACCACCTGATCTACTCGCCGGACGTGCCGTTCTTCCGCGGCGAGGGATACGAGTGGCTGGAGCGGCCGTATCTCCTGTCGATCCTCACCTGCCCGGCCCCCGAGGCCAACGAGGCCCTCCGCCTGGATCGGTCGGCGGGCCCGGCGATCCGCGCGACCCTCCGGCGGCGGGCCCGGGTGGTGTTGCGGGCGGCGGCGCTACACGGTCACCGGACGTTGGTCCTGGGTGCGTGGGGCTGCGGGGTGTTTGGTAACGACCCGGTGGACGTGGCCGACGCCTTCGTGGACGCGCTGGTGCAGTCCGCGGGGGCGTTCGACCGCGTGGTCTTCGCGGTCTACGAGCGAGACGGCGACGGGCCGAACCTCCGGGCGTTCCGGGCGCGCCTCGGCGGACTTGGCTGAACGCTCGGTACGAGGCGCCTCCGAGCGCCATCGTGTATCCACCCCTGCCGGTTCGTCTCCGCTCCCATGTGTGTGCGTTCCGGTGGTGAGTCCTTCCCCCTGGCAGCCGGAGGCTCGGCAGGCTGCCCGCACAGGCCCGACGAGCGAATCACGGTAGGCTGATCGGGTCGTCGGAGCCGGCAGCCGGTCCGCGTCGATGGATACGCACGCAGGGAGGACGCATGGCCACGAACCAGGAACACGCGGACAAGTTCGACGAGAAGACCTTCCTCGCCAGCGCCAAGCAGATCGCCAAGAAAGCCGGGCGCGAGGCGATCGGGAAGGGCCTGCAGCTCTTCTACGCGTTCCCGTCCGCGCCGCCCTGGGCGAAGGCCACCATCGCCGGCGCCTTGGGCTACCTCATCTTCCCCGCCGACGCGATCCCGGACTTCCTTCCCGCGGTCGGGTTCACCGACGACCTCTCGGTGATCGCCGGCGCCCTCGCCGCCGTGGCCCGCTCGATCGACGACGACGTCAAGGCCAAGGCGGAGGGGACGCTGAAGGCCTGGGGAATGTGAGACGCCGGGCCCGGCAGACCCGATCCTCGACGGCGAGGTAGTCCGGCAGAGGCGACCGTTCGGCGGCAAGGAGCACGCCGTCTCGCATCGGCACGCCCCGCGCGCGCCGCGGTGCGCCGGGCAAATCGCGCCTACACGGACCACCTCGGCTGCGCTACGCTCGGTCGCCTGAAGAGCAGGCCTCCAGGGTGCCTGCTGGACCCGCCGAACGCAGCCACATCGAGGATCCGCCATGTCGATCGACCGCATCCGCTACGCACCCGAGAAGAAGCTGATCGAGAGCCTGTTCGAGCGGTTCAACCTCGACGACATGGTCGACAACTTCCGGGCGACCGAGCACGCGCCCCACTACCAGATGGTGTTGAGCACGCAGCTGCGCCTTACCCCGGTGCTGGCGCCGCGGCTCACCAACCTCCTCGGCGAGGTGGCCTCGAACCTCGAGTTCACCGATCCGGTCGAGCTGTTCGTGCACGCGGATCCGAACATCAACGCCTTCGCCATGCAGACGCCGGGCGAGGGGATGCCGCACGTGGTCAGCCTCACCTCGAGCCTGGTCGAGCGGATGACCGACGACGAGATCCGCTTCGTGATCGGCCACGAACTGGGCCACCTCCGGTTCGACCACCACCGCCCGCGCATGGCCTGGCCGGCGTTCGGCGAGGACGAACAGAACCGCTCCCGCATGCCGAAGCTCCTCCAGCGCCGCCTCCAGGTCTGGGACCGGCTCTCCGAGCTGAGCGCCGATCGGGCGGGGTTCGCCGCGGTGCACGGCTCGATCAACCCGGTGGTGTCGGCGTTCTTCAAGATGCAGAGCGGCCTCGGGCCGGAGCACCTCTCGTTCGACGTGGAGGTGTTCCTCACGCAGCTCGAGGAGCTCCAGCGGATGAAGCGCCCGGAGATCCTCGCCCGCTTCAGCCACCCGATCACGCCGGTCCGCGTCCGGGCGCTGCAGCTCTACGGCGAGGCCGGCGGCCTGCGCGCCAACGCGGACACCCTGACGCAGCTCGACCAGCAGATCGCCGAGGTCGCTCGCCTCATGGACTTCGAGGTGACCGACGACATGGACGTCCACGCCCGCGACTTCATCGTCGCCGGCGGCCTGATCGCCACCAACGCCGACGGCAAGGTCCACGCCGACGAGTTCGAGATGCTGGTCGACATGCTGGTCCCGCTCTCCGCGGACCCCGAGGCGCACCTCCAGAAGATCGAGACCATCGAGCAGGCGACCGAAATGCTCGACCGCTCGATCGCCTGGCTCCGGGAGAACGGCGGACCCGCCGTGTTCCAGCTCTACGCGCAGCTCTGCCATCTCGCCTGCGCCGACGGCCGCCTCGTCGGCGAGGAGAAGGCGTTCCTCACCCGCGTCGCCGAGGGTCTCGGCATCCCCGCCAAGCAGGCCAACCAGGCGATGTACGACGTGCTGGCGAACTACAACACGGGCATGAGCAACCGTCTGCCCCTGATGCGGTCGTTGTCGGACGCGCAGGAGTAGTCGGTTCAAGGAACGGGGACGTGCGGCCGCGTCCCCGTTTCCCGATCCCCACTGCGGATCGGACCGGTCGGTTGTCCAGCGGTGCTGTTCTCTGGGTCCGCGACCGGGCGTACATTCGCCCGGCGCCGGAGGGGAAACATGCTCGAGATCGCGGTCGGCCATCTGCAGGTGCGTGTTGTCAACGAGCCCATTCAGGAGCTCGGAGAACACCACGACGCCCTGGTCAGCTCGGACGACAACCACCTCAGCCACGGCGGAGGCGTATCCCGGGCGCTCTGGTTGCAGGCCGGACTGGAGAAACTCTCGGACCACCTGAAGCTGCACCGTCCGGTGCTGAAGCTCGGGGATGTGTACGTGACGCCGGCCTTCGGGCTGAACGCCGACCACCTGCTTCACGCGATCACCATCGATTTCGATGCGAATCGCGTCCTGGGAGCGGGCGAGGCGCCGGAGCTATTCGGCGCGGTGCTCGATGCGGCCGCCGAGCTGGGGTGTAGGAGCATTGCCTTCCCGCTCCTGGGCACCGGCGCGGCACGGCTCGATCCGACTACCGCCGCACGGGCCGCCGCCGAGGCCATCGACGAGCGGGCTGCCACCAAGTCCTCGCTCGAGCGGATTTCGGTGGCGGCGCTGGGGCCCGACGCGCGCCGTGTGGAGCGGGTGTTTCGCAACTACCTCCGGCCACGGAAGCCGCTGGAGTTGTTGCTGCGGGAGGTTGCCGCCAAGACCGGCCCATGGGGCGAGCGCTTGTCGTCGTCGTGGACCACCGCGGCGCAGGGCACGTTCGGCGGGGACCCGACCGCCAGCCTCCTGGTCCTCGAGCCCGCGCTTCAACTCCTGCTCGACCGAGCCCTCGAACTGGCCCGCACGG
Organism: Pseudomonadota bacterium; assembly: GCA_023436385.1. Classification (GTDB taxonomy): domain Bacteria; phylum Myxococcota; class Myxococcia; order Myxococcales; family Vulgatibacteraceae; genus JAEZJH01. The sequence continues at coordinate 763 of JAEZJH010000300.1, read as the reverse complement.
CGGAGCTGGGCGACGACGTCTTGAAGCTGGTCCGCCGCCGTCCCGACGGCACGCTCGAGCCCGTCCCGGACCGAGGGCACCTGGCCCCCTGGGACCTGCTGCTCCTGGCGAAGGAGCTGTTCGCGGCCACCGGCCGACCGCTCCCACAGGAGCTGCTCGGCGCCTGCCGACAGGCCGTCGAGGCACGCAACCAGCTGGCCCATGCGAGTGCAGATGTACCGGCTCTCCCGCTGCAGCGAACGGTCGTGCGCGCCGTGGAGGGAGTCGTCGATTTCCTCGCCGCCGAGGCGGAGCCGCCCGCCGAGGGCGAGTCGGCAGGTGAACCGATCCTCGTCGAGAAGGGCGTCCGCGGCCTCGCCCATGCGGCGGCCACCAAGGCGCCAGCCCTCGGCGTCGCGGCCGCGGCGCTACCGGCACTGACCCTGGTCGGCGGGATGGTCAAGGCGATCCGTCCGAGGGCCAAGAACCGTGCCCTGACCGAGCGCCTCGAAGAGGCCCCGCCGGCTGCCGTCGCCAACACCGAAACACGGGCCGCCACCCTCGAGAACAAGGCGAGTCTTCCGGGCTCGACCAGGCCGGCCCGACTTCTCCGGGACTTCCTCTGGGACGAACTCCCGAAGGCGAACCGCGAGAAGTTGATCGGATCGCTGCGAGCGGAAGGACACGTCGGGCAGGACCGGACCATCCTCCTGGATTTCTGCGTGCGGGAAGAGGATCCGATCGGGTACCTGGCCAGCGAATTCCAGGCGGAGCAGCTCCGCGG
>JAEZJH010000252.1 GCA_023436385.1 Pseudomonadota bacterium | reverse complement strand
GCGTCAGTTGTGTATAAGAGACTGGGACCTGGCGACGGTGCTACCCGCGGAGGGGCTGCGGGTTCCGGGCACCGCGGCGCGGTGGGTGCTGGCGATCGAGGAGGGCGTGGCGGTGCGCCGGCCGCTGGTGCTCGGGCTCCGCGGCGAGGGCGCGGTGGAGATCCTCGAGGGCCTCCGGCCCGGCGAGGCGGCGATCGATCCGGCCGCCCGGGTGGCGCCCGGCGAGCGCGTGCGGGCGCGGGAGTAGCGATGCGCTTCGAGCCCTTCGTCGCCCTCCGCTTCCTGCGCGAGGGCGGGATGCAGACGGTGTTGATCCTCGCCGGCGCCTCCGTGGGCGTGGCGGTGATCGTCTTCCTCTCCGCGCTGATCGACGGGCTGCAGGCCAACCTGATTCGGCAGACCCTCGGCGCCCAGGCCCACGTGGTGGTCCGGCCGCCGGACGAGGCCCCGCGGACCCTCACCGCCGCCGGCGCGACGGCGATCGCCGCGCGCGTCGAGCGGACCAGCCCCAAGCTCGAGGTGATCGACGCCTGGCAGGCGGTCGGGCGGGAGCTGTCGACGCTCCCGGGCGTGGTGGCGGTGGCGCCCACCGCGGCGGGCTCGGCCTTCGCCAGCCGGGGCGCCGCCAGCCGCTCGGTGGCGCTCCGCGGGGTCGAGCCGGAGAGCTTCGACCGGATCGTCGACATCACCGGCCGCCTGCGCGGCGGACGGTTCCAACCCGTCGGCGCCGAGGCGGTGGTCGGCGTCGAACTGGCCCGGGAGCTGGGCCTCGCCGTCGGCGACAAGGTGCGGCTCGAGGGTTCGGCGGGACGGGCCGACGTCTTCACCGTGGGCGGGATCTTCGACCTGGGGAACAAGGACGTGAACCTGCGCTGGGTGCTGGTGCCGCTCGCTTCCGCCCAGACCTTGCTCGATCTCGGGGGCGGGATCTCCACCTTCGAGCTGAAGGTGGACGAGATCTTCGCGGCCGACCGGATCGCGGAGGCGGCGGCCCGCCGCACCGGGCTGATCGCGGAGAGCTGGATGCAGCTCAACGCCCAGCTGATGGTCGGCCTTCGTTCCCAGGCCTCGAGCAGGACGATGATTCAGGTCTTCGTGGTGATCGCGGTGGCGCTGGGCATCGCCTCCGTGCTGGTGGTCTCGGTGGTCCAGAAGTCGCGGGAGATCGGGATCCTCCGGGCGGTGGGGATCTCCGCGGGGCAAATCCGGCGGATCTTCCTGCTCCAGGGCCTGGTGGTCGGCGGCGTCGGCGCGGTGGCCGGCGGCCTGGTCGGCACCGGGCTGGCGCTGCTCTTCGAGGGGATGGCCCGGAACCCCGACGGCAGCCCCACCTTCCCCGTCGACCTCCGTCCCGCGCTCTTCCTGGGCGCGGCGGCCCTCTCGCTGGCGGTGGGGGTGACGGCCGCCGTGGTGCCGGCGCGGCGGGCGGCGGCGCTCGATCCCGCCCAGGCGATCCGCCATGGCTGAGCCCGTCCTCCGCCTCCGCGGCGTGGTCAAGGATTTCGGCGACGGGGTGGTCACCCGCGTCCTCCACGGGATCGACCTGACGCTCGAGCGCGGGGAGTTCGCGGCGCTGATCGGCCCGTCCGGCTCGGGGAAGAGCACGCTCCTCCACCTGATCGGCCTCCTCGATCGGCCGACCGCCGGGACCATCGAGCTGGGCGGCGAGGACACCGGCCGCCTCGACGATGCCGGCCTCACCCGGCTCCGGGGCCGGGCGCTCGGCTTCGTCTTCCAGTTCCACCACCTCTTGCCGGCGTTCACCGCCACGGAGAACGTCTTCCTGCCGGCCTACGGCGCCGCCGGCAAGCCCGACCGGACGATGCGGGAGCGGGCCCGGGCCCTCCTCACGCGAGTCGGCCTGGGCGATCGGCTGGACTACTTTCCGCGGCAGCTCTCCGGCGGGCAGCAGCAGCGGGTGGCGATCGCCCGGGCGCTGCTCGCGCGCCCGGCGCTGCTCCTCGCCGACGAGCCCACCGGCAACCTCGACACCCGGGCCGCCGACGAGGTGTTCGAGTTGCTCCGGGAGATCCACCGGGAGGAGGGGATGTCGGTGCTGGTGGTGACCCACGACGGGCGCCTCGCCGCCCGCTGCGACCGGGTGATCGAGCTGAGCGACGGGCGTATCCGCGGCGACGCCGTGGTGGCCGGGGGCTAGCGGGCGCTACTTCTCGACCCGGGCGTCCTCGACGATCACCGGGTAGCGGTAGCCGGCGCCGAAGTCGCGATCGACCGCGACCTTGCCGGTGACGGTGATCGTCTCGCCCACCGCCGCGGTGGCGGAGGTGGTGACGGTGAGGTCGTCGTCCTTCGCCTCCCGGGAGCCGGAGCCGTCCCGGAGGTGGATCCAGTTCTTGCCGAGGATCCCGCCGTTGTACTTCACCACCGTGCCACGGACCCGGACCTCCTGGCCGGCGAGGTCGGCCTTCCCGGCCCAGACCTCGGCCACCGTCTTCGCGTTCGGGCCTCCGGCCTTCTCGACCTTGGCCGCGGGAGCGTCCGCGGGACCGGCGGCGACGCCGGCGTGGGCCTGAGCCAGGTCCCCGGCGGCGGCCGGAGCGGCGTGGGGATTCGCAGCCTCCCCGGCGGCGATCGCCTGCATCATCTCCCGGGGGAACCGTGCGGCCGGGGAGGTCGGGGTGCCCGCCAGGTTGCCGAAGACGATCCGGTCGAACTTCCGGTGGAGCTGCTTCGACTCGAAGCCGTCCATCGGCTGCGGGTCGACGATGGTCACCCGGGCCCCGTCGGCGAGGGCCGTCTGCGGCACCGCGGCCCAGATCTCGCCGCCTTGAGCGTCGAGGCGGAGGTAGGAGTAGGGCGGGGCGTCGATCCGCTCGAGCACCGTGCCGGACAGGCCCGCGGCGGCCGTGCCCGGCGGCTCCGATCCGGACTTGTCACAGGCGACGAGGGCGAGAGAGGCGAGAGCGGGAACGAGCCAGGACTTCCGGACCATGAAACACCTCCGCCATGCCCCGGAGGGCCGGCGAGCGATCGAAGAGGGGAAAGGGGGCCCCGCGGCTTCGGACGATCCGCGCATGGGCTCGTGGAGACGAATCCGCGGCGCCCGTGGAACCTTCCCCCGGCAAGGCGGGCCGGCGAGCGCGGCAGGCTCGCACGACCTCGGCCTCAAGGACGCCCGTGGGCGCGGGCGGTTTCTCGAACGGCGGCGGCCGGGGCGGGCTTTTGGGCTCCCCTCGGGCCGCCGGGACGGCGCTGCTCCGGGCTTAGGCCGGCTCGAGCAGCTTTCGGGCCGCCGCCAGGGCCGCGTCGTAATCCGGCTCCCAGGTGGCGTCCTTCACGTACTCCACGTACCGGACCACGTCCTGGGCGTCGATCACGAAGACCGCCCGGGCGAAGAGCTGGAGCTTCGGGACCAGGACCCCGAAGGCGGGCCCGAAGCTGCGCTCGCGGTAGTCGGAGAGGGTCCGGACCCGGTCGACGCCGGCGGCGCCGCGCCAGCGCTTCTGGGCGAAGGGCAGGTCCATCGATACCACGTAGACCTTCAGGTCCGGGAGCTTCGCCGCCTCCTGGTTGAAACGGCGGGTCTCCGCTTCGCAGACCGGCGTGTCGAGCGAGGGGACGGCCAGGAGGATCCGGGGCTTGCCGGCCAGATCGGCGGCGGTGACCGGCGCGAGGTCGTTGGCGGAGAGCACGTACCCCGTGGGCGCGGGGTCGCCCGGCTTCAGTTCGGGGCCGGCGACGTCCACCGGGTTTCCCTTCCAGAGCAGTGCTCCGGCGCGGAGCTGGGTCATGGTGTTCCTCCGTGGGGACAAAGGGACGTACCATTCGCCCGCCCGCGGCCGGTGTGTCAAGGGCGGCCGCCCCCGGTGGACTTGCGGCCGTTCGCCACACGCCTAATATGCGCCCTCCCGCCCGGCGCGGATCCCCACGGAGCTCGGAAATGGCATCCCGGAAGCACCTCCTCATGCTCCACACCGGCGGCACCCTCGGCATGGAGGCGCCTGGCCCGGGGCCGCTGCGTCCCGGCCACTTCGAGCGGATGCTGAAGAAGGGCGTCCCCGAACTCGAGCGGATCGCCGACGTCGACTTCGAGGTCTTCTGCAACCTCGACTCCTCCGATCTCCACCCGGCGCTCTGGTCGTCGCTGGGCGAGCGGGTGTTCGCCGCGCTCCCCGACTACGACGGGGTCGTGATCACCCACGGCACCGACACCATGCCGTGGACCGCGGCGGCGCTCTCCTTCATGCTCCGCGGCCTCCGCAAGCCGGTGATCCTCACCGGATCCCAGCGGCCGCTGGGCGAGGTGCGCACCGACGCCCGGCTCAACGTGATCGACGCGGTGACCGCCGCCGTCTCCGGGCCGCCGGAGGTCTGCATCTGCTTCGACTCGCGGCTCTACCGCGGCAACCGCGCCCGGAAGATCAAGATCAACGACTACGACGCCTTCGAGTCCCCCAACTTCCCGCCCCTGGGGAGCCTGGGCGTCGACGTGATCTTCGGGCCCGCCCGGAAGCCGGAGGGCCGGTCGCGGCTCCTCGCCGCCCTCGAGCCCCACGTCTTCCTGCTCAAGCTGTGGCCCGGGATCCCGCCGTTCCTCCCGATGCAGCTCCTCCCCGCGGTGAAGGGGCTGGTCGTCGAGGGTTTCGGCGCTGGGAACTTCCCGGTGAAGGGCGACGGGTCCCTGCTCCCGCTCTTCGCCGAGGCCCGGGACCGCGGCGTGCCGGTGGTGATGGTCAGCCAGGCGCGCTGCAACTCCGTCAACCTCGGGCTCTACGAGGCCGGCGCCGAGGCGGCGAAGCTGGGCGTGATCGGCGGCGGCGACATGACCCCCGAGGCCGCGGTGGTCAAGCTGATGCACGTCCTCGCCAACGTGAAGGGCCTGCCCGCGATCCGCGACGCCATGGAGCGGGACCTCGCCGGCGAGCGCACGTAGCGGGACGCTCCACCCGTGAACGCCCTTGTCACCGTCCCGTTCCGGGACTAGGGGCGATCCTTCGCGACGCCGGGCCGCCCACCGCCGGGCGGCGGTGCGCGACGCCGGATCGCCATGCCCGCACCCCTGCCTTCCCTCGTGGTCACCCTGGGCCCCGCCTCCATGGGCCGGATCCCGGAGTTCGTCGACGCCGGCGCCACCGCCTTCCGGCTCAACGCCTCGCACCTCGCCCCCGAGGAGCTCTGCAGCTGGTTTGGCCAGGTCCGCTCCGCCGCCCCGATCCACCCGGTGGTGATCGACCTGCAGGGCGCCAAGCTCCGCCTCGGCCGCTTCCCCGAGCGCCCCGTCGCCGTAGGCGACCGGGTCCGCTTCGCCCTCCCGGCCGCCGCCGCCGCCACCGCCGAGGTCCCGCTCCCGCACCCCGAGCTCTTCGCCGCCGTGCGCCCCGGCGACACCCTGAGTCTGGACGACGACCGCCTCCACTTCCGGGTCGAGGCCGTCACCCCCGAGGCCCTCGACGCCCGCGCCCTCGACGCCGGCGTCCTCCGCCCGCGCAAGGGCGTCAACGTCCCCGAGCACCCCGTCGTCCTCGAGGATCTCCCGGCCTCCGACCTCGCCGCCCTCCGCTGCGCCGCCCGCTGTCCCGACGTCTCCTACGCCGTCTCCTTCGTCGGCGACGGCCGCGAGCTCGCCTGGATCCGCCACCGCACCCTGGGCAGCCCCGTGATCGCCAAGATCGAGCGCCGCGAGGCCCTCGCGCATCTCGCCAAGATCGAGGAGACCGCCGACGATCTCTGGATCTGCCGCGGCGATCTCGGCGCCCAGCTCGGCCTCGACGAGATGGCCGCCTTCGTCGCCCGCTTCGATCCCGCCGCCCACCCGCGCCCCGTCTACATGGCCGGCCAGGTCCTCGAG